>JBFMBH010000112.1 GCA_040755095.1 Thermodesulfobacteriota bacterium | reverse complement strand
CGGCCAAGGAGAATCTCATCAGCCGGCGGGAGACCCATCTCGATCAGCTGGCGGACAAGCTGCGGGAGGAGCGGGTGCGGCGGGTGGTGGAGCCGATTTTAGCCGGCAGCCTGGTTCCGGACAGCGTGCCCTGGGACGACGTGGAGTATGTCATCGACCTGGGGCTCATTGTCCGCAACCCGGATGGCTACGGGGTGGCAAACCCCATCTACCGGGAGGTGCTGCCCCGGGAGGTCACCGCCATCACCGCCATGAATCTGCAGGCCCAGGTGAACCCGGCGTGGTACATCGGGGCAGACGGCCGGCTGGAGGTGGGGAAGCTTCTGGCCGGGTTCCAGGAGTTCTACCGGGAGAATGCCGAGGCGTGGCTGGCCGGCTATTCGTACCGGGAGGCGGGGCCGCAGCTGCTGCTCCAGGCCTATCTCCAGCGGGTGGCCAACGGCGGCGGCCGCATCGAGCGGGAGTATGCCCTGGGCCGGCGGCGGACGGATCTTCTGGTCATCTGGCCCCTTGGCCCGGACCTTCGCCAGAAGGCGGTGATCGAGCTCAAGGTCCTGCACAAGGGCCTGGAGGAGACCGTCCGCCAGGGCCTGGCCCAGACCTGGGACTACGCCGACCGCAGCGGGGTGGATGAAGCCCACCTGGTGGTCTTCGACCGCAGGCCGGAGCGGCCCTGGTCCGAGAAGATCTTCTGCCGGCAGGAGTCCTTCCAGGGGCGGGTCATCACCGTCTGGGGGATGTGAGGCCGGTCTCCTGCCGAAGCGCCAGCGGTCCCAACGTGCCGTTCGTGTCCGGAGCGGCAGCGTGATGCCGAGGCCACGGATGGGAGGCCAAGGGGCCCAGGATCACCGGAAGCGGGCGCTTCCTGCGCCGGTCCGCGCTGGAAGAAGGAGGTTGCCATGAAGAGACCGAAAAAGCTGCCCATCGGCATCCAGACCTTCCGAGAGATCCGTGAGGATGACTGCTACTACGTGGACAAGACGGCCTTCGCCCTGCGGCTGGCCGAGGAAGGGAAGTACTACTTCCTGTCCCGGCCCCGGCGGTTCGGCAAATCCCTCTTTCTCGATACCCTGGCGGAGATGTTTGCTGGCAACGAGCCGTTGTTCCGGGGGCTCTTTCTCCACGACCGGTGGGATTGGCAGCAGGTCCATCCTGTCATCCGGGTCAGCTTCGGGGGCGGGGTGCTGCAAAGCCTGGGGGATCTGGCCGACAAGCTGGAGGAGATCCTTCGGGACAATGCCCAGCGGTTGGGCCTTTCCTGCGACTACCCCCTTGCCGACCGCCGCTCGTTTGCGCAGCTCATCCGCCGGGCCCACGAGAGGTTTGGCAGGAGGGCGGTGGTGCTGGTGGACGAATACGACAAGCCCATTGTGGACAACATCACCCAACCCGAAGTGGCCCGCGCCATGCGAGACGGCTTGCGGAACCTGTACTCGGTCATCAAGGATGTCGATGCCCATATCAAGTTCGCCTTTCTCACCGGGGTGAGCAAGTTCTCCAAGGTCAGCCTCTTTTCCGGCCTGAACAACCTGCGAGACATCACCCTGTCGCCGGACTATGCCACGGTTTGCGGCTACACGGCGACCGACCTGGACACGGTCTTCAGCCCCGAATTGCCAGGGCTGGACCGGAGGGAGATCCTCCGCTGGTACAACGGCTACCGGTGGCTGGGCGAGGGGGTCTGCAATCCCTTCGATGTGCTGCTGGTGCTGAAGGAGCGCCAGATCCGGCCGTACTGGTTCGAGACCGGCACGCCCACCTTCCTGATCGATCTCCTGGCACGGCGGCAGGTGTTCGCGCCGGATCTGGCGCGTCTTGCCACCAGCGCCGATCTGCTGGGCCGGTTCGATGTGGATGACATGGCTACCGAGGCCCTGCTCTTCCAGACCGGCTACCTGACCATCATTGCCGCTGACGAGCCGGTGACCGGCCGCTGGGTCTACACCCTGGGCTTTCCCAACCAGGAGGTGGCCAGCAGCCTCAACGAGGCGCTCATTCCGAGCCTTGGCCTGGATGCCAGCAAGGCCCTGGGCAATCGCCTTTCCATTCTCGCCGCCTTGCGGGATCAGGATTTCGCCGCTGTGCGCCGCCATCTGAACGGTCTTCTGGACAGCATTCCCCACGACTGGTATCGTCGCAACGATCTGGACCGTTTTGAGGGCTATTACGCCAGCGTGATCTACAGCCATTTGGCCGCCCTGGGGCTGGACGTCCGGGTGGAGGACAAGAGCAGCCGCGGCCAGGTGGACATGGTGCTGTTCCTGGACCGGCAGATCGTTATCCTCGAGCTCAAGGTGGTGGAAAACACCGGCCCTGGCAAGGCCCTGGCCCAGATCAAGGAACGGGGCTATGCGGCCAGGTACCGGGGACACGGCCATCTTATCCACCTGATCGGCGTGGAGCTCTCCCGCCAGTCCCGCAACATCGTCGCCTTCGATGTGGAGCGGGATACTGTTCCGGCGGCATCGCCGGGTGGCACTGGGGGGAAGACCTCTGCCTGAGGGCCTTCCCTGCCTCGGAGGCGGCGATCATGAAGGTCAAGCGACTCCTCGATCTCGTTCTCGTCATTCCGGGCCTGCTGCTGCTGGCGCCGGTGCTGGCTGGTATCGCCCTCTGGATTCGTCTGGACAGCCCAGGCCCGGTGCTGTTCCGCCAGCGGCGGGTTGGGCGTGGCGGCCGGCCGTTCTTCGTCCTGAAATTCCGCACCATGGTCGCGGATGCTGAGGCCAAGGGACCCAGGATCACCGTGGGGGGGGACCCGCGGATCACCAGCAGCGGGCGCCTTCTGCGCCAGTCCAAGCTGGACGAGCTGCCGCAGCTCTTCAATGTGCTCAAGGGGGAGATGAGCCTGGTGGGCCCCCGGCCCGAGGTGCCGGAGTATGTGGCCCTCTACCCGCCGGAGGTCAGGGACGAGGTGCTGAGCATCCCGCCTGGCATCACCGACTTCGCCTCCATCGAGTTCCGGGACGAGAATACCCTCCTTGCCCAGGCGGCCGATCCGCACCGCGCCTACGTGGAGACCATCCTGCCCATCAAGCTCGGCCATTACCGCCGCTACGTTCGGGAGCGTTCCCTGACCCTGGACCTGCTCCTCCTTGGGCGGACCATCAAGGCCATCATCCCCCGCCTCTGACACGGGTGCAGGTCCCGGGGGGTAGGGCGGTGCACGACCATCCCGCACCCTGATCGCCATTGCGCGGCAGATCGTAAGCGGGGCGGCCGCGTTGACTTCGCTGCAGGCCGGCGGTATAACGGCCTCTGGTCCGATCCGATATCCACCCCATTCGGGCATCCTTCCGGAAACAGAGCCCAGAGCCATGATCGATCGACAGCCGGCAGTCCAGGGCCCTTTCGCGGGCCTGGTTACCGCCCTCGCCGCCTCCTCCTACTATACGAAGCGGGGGATCCTGGTGGTTCTGGACACCCTCGTCCTGGCCTTTGCTCTCTGGCTGGCGGCGACCCTGCGGCTCGAATCCTGGTGGCCGGTCCTCTGGGAGCGGTACGCCTGGCTGTTGGCAGCGGTGCCCCTCCTGTCGGTGCCGGTCTTTATCCGGCTCGGCCTGTACCGGGCCGTCATCCGCTACGCCAGTCTGGACGCCCTGGGGGTGGTGTCCAAGGCGACCCTGGCCTCGTTCTTCATCCTGGTGGCCCTCCTGCTCATCAGCGGGGCGGAGGCCTTTCCCCGCTCGGTGCCCCTGCTCTATGGCGCCTTGGCCTTCCTGGCCGTGGGTGGCAGCCGGCTGGCCTTTCGGATCCTCTACGCCCGCTTGGCAACCCGGAGAGGCGCAGGCCGGCGGGTGCTGATCTACGGTGCCGGCTCCTCCGGCGCCCAGGTCTGGCACGCCATGCAGCTGTCGGCGGAGTTTGTGCCGGTGTGCTTCGTGGACGACGACCGCAACCTGCAAGGCCGGAGGATTGCCGAGGGCCGCATCTACCCGCCCGCCCAGATTCCCGAGCTCCTGGATCGCTACCGGGTGGACCTGGTGCTCCTGGCCATGCCGTCGGCGCCCAGGAAGCGCATCCGGGAGATCCTCAGTGGCCTGGAGCCGTTGCCGGTGGAGGTGAAGACCCTGCCCCACCTGGATGTCCTGGTGGGCAAGGACATCGGCCTTGGGCACATCCAGGACATCCAGATCGAGGACCTGCTGGGCCGGGACCCGGTGCCACCGCGCATGGATCTCATCCGTTCCTGCATCGCCGGCAAGAGTGTCCTGGTGACCGGCGCGGGTGGCTCCATCGGCTCGGAGCTCTGCCGGCAGGTGGCGGCCGAAGGGCCGGCCCGGCTCTTGCTCTTCGAGCGCTCGGAGCTGGCCCTCTATACGATCGAGGCAGAGCTGCGGGGCCGTTATGGCACCAGCCTGGAGATGGTGCCGATCCTGGGCTCGGTCAGACGCCAGCGCCGGCTGCGGGCGGTTTTCGAGGCCTTTCGGGTGGATACCGTCTACCACGCCGCGGCCTACAAGCATGTGCCCCTGGTGGAGTACAACCCCATCGAGGGGGTGCAGAACAATCTCTTCGGCACCCTGGCCACGGCCCAGACCGCCCTGGAGACCGGGGTCGAGACCTTTGTCCTCATCTCCACGGACAAGGCGGTGCGGCCCACCAATGTCATGGGTGCCACCAAGCGGATGGCGGAGCTGATCTGCCAGGCCCTGGCCGCGGAGGGTGGCGGCCGCACCCGCTTCACCATGGTTCGCTTTGGCAACGTGCTGGGCTCCTCCGGCTCGGTGGTGCCCCTTTTCCGGGAGCAGATCCGGCGTGGTGGCCCGGTGACCGTCACCCATCCGGAGGTGGTACGCTACTTCATGACCATCCCCGAGGCGGTGCAGCTGGTGCTCCAGGCCGGCGCCATGGGCCAGGGCGGCGATGTCTTTGTCCTGGAGATGGGCGAGCCGGTGCGGATCATCGACTTGGCGCGCAAGATGATCCGCCTGTGCGGACTCACCGTTCGCGAGGAGGGGCGGCCGGATGGCGACATCGCCATCGAGCTTACGGGGCTGCGGCCCGGCGAGAAGCTCTACGAGGAGCTGCTGGTGGGCGACAACGTCATCGGTACCGACCACCCCATGATCATGCGGGCCGAGGAGCGCTCCCTGCCCTGGCAGGAGCTGGGCCAGCTGCTGGGCCGGCTCGACGGGGCCTGCCGGGAGTTCGACCAGGAGCAGGTGCGGGCCATCCTGCAGGCAGCAGTGGACGGCTACACCCCCCAGTGCGGCATCATGGACCCGGTCTGGCTGGCCGGTTGGCGGCGGGCGCTGGCTGCGGCGTCCGAGCCACCGGCGGTCGCCCATTGAAACAGGGAGCCTCCGGATCATGAGCTGCCGGTGTGCACGGATCAGGACTCCCAGACCCAGGCCGCTTGCGTGCTGGGGGCTCCTTCTGGCCGCGTTGCTTCTGGCCTTGGCCGCGAACAGCGGCTGGACCGAAGGACGCCTGCCCTTGTGGCGGCAGGGCGCGGAGGCGATCACCGGCCTGGTGCCGGCCGGGTGGCAGGCGCTGCCGGCGGAGCAGCTGGCCGGTCTGATGCCGCCCGTGACTCCAGACGCCGCCGGGTCGGTATCCCTGGCGGCCGGATTCTCCCCCCATCCCGGAACCGGCACCCTGGCGGGGCCCTGTCTTCTGGTGCTGGTCCACGAGGGGGAGCGGATCAGCGAGGAGCGGATCCAGAAGATGTATGCCTGGTTCGAGCACAACCGCCGCCTGGTCTCTGGCTTTCTGCCCGCCCAGGTGGACAGTGTGGCCATCGAGGACATCGAATACCTGCCGGCCCGGGATACCATCTTCTTCCAGGCCCGGGTGGTCGTGGACGGCGATCCCTTCACCAACCTCACCGCCATCGTCTTCCTGCGATCGGGCTACCTGGACCTGGTGGCCTGGGTGCGGGAGTCGGAGTTGGCGCAGTATCAGGAGGCGATCCGGGGGATGATCGACAGCCTCCAGGTGCCGCAGGCCTTGAGCTATCGCCTGCCGGCGACGGACCGCCAGCGCAGTCCGGAGCTGGCCTGGCTGTTCGAACAGCGCTGGCGCCTCCTGGGGGCGGCCTTGCTGCTTCTGGTCTACGGGCTGGCCTTCTGGCCGGAACGGCGGCAGGCGAGGACGTCGTGAGGCCAGGAGGGCACAGGGGCGGGGCTAGAGCGGGAAGACCTCGATCTGCTCGATCACCGCGAAATGTCGGTCCAGGGTCAGGAGTACGCCTCCGATCTCCATGCAACAGGCGGCTATCCAGACATCGTTGATGGGGATCTTCTGGCCGCGGCTGGCCAGGGCCTGGTAGATCACCGAGTACTTGCGGGCCACGTCGGCGGTGACGCTCAGGACACGGATCTGGAGACGGCTTATGATCTCGTGCAGCTTCTCCTCGTTGAACTGCCGTCTGCTCCCCCGCAGGAAGCCGTAAGCCAGCTCGCCCAGCACAATGCTGGGGAAGAAGAGCTCGTCGCCATGGTCGGCAATGGCCGCGACGATCCGTTCTTCACCCTCGGCAAAGGCACTGTAGCTGCAGGTGTCCAAGACCAGCTTCACGGCCAGTCCCCTTCGTGGATCACTGCAAAGACGTCGGTCGCCCGGCGCAGCTCCTCGGCCTCGTCATGGCTCAGGAAGCCCGCCAGCTCCCGGACCAGGGCGGCCCGGCTCCTGCTGATCCCCAGTTTTTCCTCCACCGCCTCGAGAATAACCGCGGACTTGGTCCTGCCGGTTGCAGCGGCCACACGGGCGATCAGCTTCTCGGTCGGAGGAGGGATGCGCAGGCTGATGGGCATAGGAGGCTCCTTGTATCGCATTTCTGTTTACTGTATTTTATGCGGAGGCGGCTGGCAAGGAGAAGAACAGCCTGGTGAACAAACACTGCAGCGGCCGGCTGGCGAGCCGTGCACTCCGGACTTGGCTCCTTGATGGCGTGGTGAGCCCCCCCTGATGGAACCCTTGTTGCAAGTCAGATCCTCGCGGCTAGGCGCGGCTGCCTTGGCCCTGCTGGGGCTGCTCCTCTCTGCCTCGCCGGTAGCGGCCGGCACGGCGTCTGACCGCAAGGCGGCACCGGCGGTGATCGCCGGCCTAACCGCGGGTCAGCCCCAGGAGGTCCTGGTGCTTCTGGATCTGCCGCTCCGGCGGCGAAAGGCTCTGGATGCCGCCGGCGAGGAGGAGCGGCAGGTCTGGCTGGCCCGCCTGCAGGAGGAGACGATTGCGTCCCTGGCCGGCGAGCTGCATGAGTCCCTGGTCCACTACCGGCACCTGCCGCTTCTGGCGCTGCGGTTGCACCGGCTGGCCGCTCTGGAGCGCCTGTGTGCCCGGCCTTCGGTGCGCCAGGTCTTCCCCAACGAGCGCCGGCACCGGCTGTTGACCCAGAGCCTGCCCCTGGTGGGCCAACCCTGGGCAGCGGCGGGTGGCTATCTCGGCGCTGGCACCACAGTGGCAGTGCTGGACAGCGGCATCGACTACCGCCTGCCGGCCTTCGGCTCCTGCCTTGCCCCAGGAGTGGGCGACGGCTGCCGGGTGGTCTATGCCCGGGATTTTGCCCCGGACGATGGCATGCCCGACGATGGGGAGCGCCACGGCACCAACGTTGGCGGTGTTATCGCCGCCGTGGCGCCGGCCGCTTCTCTCATCAGTCTGGACATCTTCGGTCGTTTCGGGGGCGAGGATGCCGACATCCTGGCGGCGATTGACTGGACGGTAGGCCATCAGGCCCAGCTCGGGGTTCGGGTTCTGAACTTGAGCCTCGGCAGCGGTGTCTTTCCGGCCCCTTGCGGCGACAGCCCATACGAGGCGGCCTTTGCCGAGGCGCGAGCGGCTGGCATTGTGCCGGTCGTGGCGGCGGGCAACGAAGCCTTGCGGTTTGGTCTTGCCGAGCCGGCCTGTGCGCCATCGGCGGTCTCGGTGGGCGCGGTCTATGACGATAACCTGGGACCGGTGCGCTTCTTCGACTGCCGTGATCCGGTCACGGCCGCCGACCGGGTCACCTGTTACAGCAACACGGCCCCCTATCTGACGCTGCTGGCCCCGGGCGACGAGATCCGGGCCGCAGGTGTCACGGAGGGCGGCACCTCGCAGGCCGCCCCTCATGTGGCCGGGGCCCTGGCAGTGCTGGCCGCCGCCTTTCCCGGTGAGGGGCCGGACGCTCTGGTGGCACGCCTGGTGGTGGCTGGCGTGCCGGTCCGGGACCGGCGGACCGGTCTGGTGAAGCCCCGGCTGGCCCTGGCCGCCGCCCTGAGCCAGCCGGCACCGGCCAGCGCGGAGCTGGCGCCCTTCTTCGCGGCCAGCCAGCGCCGCTGTTGGGGAGGCCACTGCCAGGTGGAAGGCGAGCTGGTGATCCGCAACACCGGCACCGTGGCCAGCCCGGCCGCCGGGGTCCTGATCCTCCTTTCCCAGAACCTCCTACCGGATCGGGGGGATACGCCGGTGGCCTGGCTGGAGCTGCCGGTGATTCCCGAGGGCGGCGAGGTCCGCCTGCCCTTTGGTCGTCGCCTGGCTTCCGGCCGCGGCCCGGCCGGCAGCCGCCTCATCGCCCTGGTGGATCCCCTGGGACAGGTGGCGGAGCTGGACGACCAGAACAATTTGGTGGTCTCCGCGACCCTTCGCTAACCGCCTCGCCAGAAGCCTGCCGGCGTCGGCCCTTGACAGCGCCGGTATTCCGGGTACCCTCACGGGGCTTCAGGTCGCGAGGGGGAAGATCCCTCTTGCAGGGGCCTGACCACAAGGTGCCGCCTCACTGGGGTTTGGACCGAGTCGCAGTCAGTATCGGAAACGGGGGGGGCCGACTTTTTCGATACCGGTTCCGACATTGACCCCAAGGAGTCGGCGCCAGTATCCCCTTTGTGCCTTGCCGGAGCACCCATGACCTTCCGCGACGACCTGCGCAATCTGGCCATCATCGCCCACGTCGACCATGGCAAGACCACCCTGGTGGACGCCATGCTCTGGCAGAGCGGCGTCTTCCGGTCCAACGAGCGGGTGGCTGCCCGGGTGATGGACCGCATGGACCTGGAGCGGGAGAAGGGCATCACCATCATGGCCAAGAACGCGGCCATCACCTACCGGGGGGTGAAGATCAACATCGTCGACACCCCAGGCCATGCCGATTTCGGCGGTGAGGTGGAGCGGATTCTCAACATGGTGGATGGGGTGCTGCTCCTGGTGGATGCCGCGGAGGGCCCCCTGCCCCAGACCCGTTTTGTTCTCGGCAAGGCCCTGGCCGCCGGCCTGCCTCCCATCGTGGTCATCAACAAGATCGATCGGCCGGATCGGCGGATCCAGGAGGTGCTGAACGAGGTCTATGATCTGTTCATCGACCTGGACGCCACCGAGGAGCAGCTGGAGCTCCCCATCCTGTATACCAACGCCAAGGCAGGCATCGCCCTGACCGACCCTGAGGGGAGCGGCACAGATCTGGAGCCGCTGTTCGAGGCGATCCTGACCGCGGTGCCGCCCCCCCGCTTCGACCCTGTCAAGCCCCTGCAGTTTCTGGTCACCACTCTGGACTACAGTGACTTCGTTGGCCGCATTGCGGTGGGCAAGGTGGTGAGCGGCCAGCTCCGGCGCGGCCAGGAGGTGCTGCTGGTGGGTGGCGACCGTCGCACGCCGGCCCGGGTCAGCCTGGTCTACACCTTCAACGATCTGGAACGGCAGGAAGGGGAGGTCGTCCAGGCCGGTGACATCGCGGCCGTCGCTGGCATCCCCTCGGTGTTCATCGGCGACACCCTCACCGATCCCGCTGACCCCCGGCCTCTCCCAGGCATTCGGGTGGAAGAGCCGACCCTGGCGATGATCTTTTCCGTGAACAGCTCGCCCCTGGCCGGCCGGGACGGCAAGTTCCTCACCTCGCGGCATCTGCGGGAGCGCTTGGACAAGGAGCTGCGGCACAATGTTTCCATCCGGGTGGAGGATGCCGAGGGCCGGGACGCCTTCCGGGTCAGCGCCCGGGGAGAGCTGCAGCTGGCGGTGCTGGTGGAGATGATGCGGCGGGAGGGGTTTGAGCTGTCCATCTCCAAGCCCCAGGTCATCACCCGCCAGAGCGACGCCGGTCTGGAGGAGCCCATGGAGCAGGCGGTGGTGGACCTGCCCGAGGAGTATGTCGGCATCGTCACCGAGAAGCTGGGCAGCCGCCGGGGCCGCATGACCAGGATGATCAACCACGGGTCGGGGCGGGTACGGCTCGAGTTCGAGGTGCCCTCCCGGGGGCTGATCGGCTTCCGGAGTCAGTTCCTCACCGATACCCGGGGCACGGGCATCCTGCATACCCTGTTCGTGGGCTACGGTCCCCACGCCGGCCCCCTGGCCGGCCGGCCGAACGGCGTGCTGGTGAGCGACCGGGCCGGCCGGGCGGTAACCTACGCCATCTACCATCTGCAGCCCCGGGGGGTGATCTTCGTCAATCCCGGGGATCCGGTCTACGACGGTATGATCGTCGGCGAGAACTCCCGGGCGGACGACATGCGGGTCAACATCACCAAGGAAAAGAAGCTCACCAACATGCGGGCCGCCGGCAGCGATGAGGCTTTGCGGCTGGTGCCCCCCCGGCGCTTCACCCTGGAGCAGGCGATGGAGTACATTGCCGAGGACGAGCTGGTGGAGGTGACGCCGGGCGCCATCCGCCTGCGCAAACGAGAGCTCGGCCGCTGAGGCCGATGGGTAGGAGGGCGAGCATGAGCGAGGAAACCCGGTTCATTCCCTACGAGCTGGCCGCCAGGATCGTGGGCAACATCGTCGAAGAGGAGCATGTCCATGAGGACAACCGCCGCATCTTCACCGTCTACGACAAAAACGGCCGCGAGCTGTGCTGGTTCGACTGGGCCAGCACCATCGCCGAGGCCAAGCCGGCCACCGTGGAGGGCGCCAAGGATCTCATCATGCGCTCCATCCCGGAATGGGCGGTGGACGATTTGCTGGCGGCGGTGAAGAAGTGAAGAAGTAGAGCTTTCGGCGGGCGCGCGCATGCGGCCTCGACGGGGCGCGGCGGGACTTCTACGATCCGAGGACCCCCGGGGGGAGCGGGGCAGGGGGCTCACCCCCCAAGGGATAGCCGCCGTCCAGGCGCAGGATGCTGCCCGTCATGAACTCGGCATCCCGGAGCAGGAAGAGGACCGCCTGGACCACCTCGTCGACCCGGCCGGTGCGACCCAGGAGGGTATGGTCGAGGATGGCCTGGCGCTGGGCCGGGGTCAACAGGCTCCAGCCCCGGGTGCCCTCGCCGTGGCGCGTGTCGACGATGCCAAGCATCAGCTCATTGACCCGGATTCCGGGTGCCAGCTCCCGGGCCCAGGTCTCGGTGAAGGAGGAGACCGCCCGGTTGGCGGCGGCATAGCCATCGTTGAACACCAGGCCTGCTGGTCCGCTGCGGCCCACAAGGCCGGCCATGGAGGAGATGGTCACCACGGCGCCCCGGCCGGCGGCCGCCAACAGGGGCTTGGCATACCGCATCACCCACCACTTGGCCTTGACCGTGGTGGCCCACTCCAGGTCCCACTGCTCCTCGGTATAAGGACCATGCACCACCGGCATGCCGCCCCGCTCGATGTTGTTGACCAGAATGGCGAGGCTGCCGAAGGTCCGGGCTACCTGGTCCAGGCAGGCCCGGATCGCGGCGGGCTGCCGCAGATCCACGAAGAGGGCCAGATGGTCCGGGGAAAGCTGCCGGAGTTCTTCGGCCGTGGCGATCGCGTCCTCTGGCCAATCGAAGTGGGTGATCGCCACCCGGGCACCGGCCTGAGAGAGGGCGAGGGCAACAGCCCGGCCGATGCCGCGGGTCGCCCCGAGCACCAGGGCGTTCCGGCCGGCGATCTCCATGGCCGCCCTCAGGCCTTGCCGTGCTTCTTTTCCGCGACCTGCTGGCGCAGCTTCTCCCGTTCCGCTGCCAGCTCCTCGTAAAGCTGGTCCGCTTCGGCCGCCTTCCTCTCCTGCTCGGCCTTCAGCTGCGCCACCTTGGCTTGGATCTTCTCCTCCCTGATCTTGAGATCCTGGGTGCCGAACAGGGAGGAGGCCAGGAAGCGGAAGGCGAACTGCATAAGCTCGATGTCGTCCTCGCGGATTCGCGCCAAGGTGGTATCGTCCACCTCGTAGGTGTCCAGGAAAGAGCTCTCCAGAACGAAGCGCCGGAAGGCGTCCAGGTCATTGGTGGCCATGAAGAACATCTTCTTGGCCTGCTCGCTCAACGAAGCCTGGATCCCGAAGGACTTGCGGCGCATGACCAGCTCCATCCAGCCCTTGTTCCTCTGGTCGCAGACATCAACTCCCTGATCCTGCCGCCATTCAGCGATCGTCCAGGTCTTATCCTCCTCGAAGCCCCGGCAGTGGGGCTCCTGGATGATGAAGTAGAATTCCTCAGCACTCTGGCTTTCCTGGGCACCCTCGTGGAAGTTGGCCATGCCCACCGGGTAGTACCGGCAGACGGTGGGCCGGTCGCTGTATACGGTGCAGCCGTTGGGCGTCACGAAGGGGCACCGGCCCTCCTCGCTCAACTTGAGCATGACGCCGGGAAGATCGGTCTTCTCCAGATAGATCGGCGTGGTGTACTGGAGAAGAAGCTCATGGGCCGAGATCCCCAGGCGCTTGCGCAGCCGCAGGATATCGAACGGAGACAGGGTGATCTTGATGGTGCCGCAGCAGGCGGTGAAGCAGGAGACTCCGGGATGGCAACGGAAACGGATGCGGCTGTCCGCTGTGTATTTGCGCGGCAGTATGTTGGAAGGGTTGGTGTCGAAGCCAAAGGGCCCCTTGTCGGGCGGGGTGCCTGCCTGGGTCATCTCCTGTCTCCTGCGCAAAAAGCAGCGCTCGGGTTTTGCCGCCGGTGGCGGGGGACGTGGCTGTTCAAGGCCAAAAAGACTACCCGTGCCAACCAGCTCTGTCAACCGGCGGCTGGCCGGACGAAAGAGGCTCAATCGACCTGCCAGGGAATCTCCCCTTGGCAGGATAACCGGAAACGTTTTTCCTTGACATTTACAGGGCGACCAATTATTTAGATTCCAATTCGTGAAAACTGAGTGGGTATTCATTTTTCGCGATGCCGAGGACCCTGGGGCCAGGGCGGCAGCTGCCCATGCGGTCCGAGGCCGGCGCCAGAGGGTCCAGGCGCGGAATCCGGCTGCCCTGGCCCAATCTCGGGGCCGAATGCGGCGGGTTCCGCCCGAGAGGACGAGGCGGGCGCCAGGAAATTGCAGGGCAGGGGAGGGCCCTGGCCGGAAGGGTTGGCGCAGGTGGCGGGGGCAGGGCCGGCTGTCCATGCCAAAGGCCGAATCAGTGTTCATGGCACCGCGGATGGTTCGGCGGCAAGGCCGGCAGAGGTCGATTCCACGAACAGGCTTCGTTGGAAGGTTAACCGCGAACGTCAACAACGAACAGGAGGTAAGGGTATGCCAAGCTATGTAGATCCCTCGAAATGCGACGGTTGCAAGGGCGGCGACAAGACAGCCTGTATGTACATCTGCCCGAACGACCTCATGGTCCTCAACACCGAGGCCATGCGCGCCTACAACCAGGAGCCGGATGCCTGCTGGGAATGCTATTCCTGCGTGAAGATCTGCCCGCAGGGTGCCATCGCGGTCCGCGGCTATTCCGACTTCGTGCCCATGGGCGGCCAGGTGCATCCCATGCGCTCCTCCGATTCCATCATGTGGACCGTCAAGTTCCGCAATGGCAACATCAAGCGCTTCAAGTTTCCCATCCGGACCACCCCGGAAGGCGGCGCCAACGCCTATGCCGATGCCAAGGGTGCCAACCTGGACGACGAGTGCCTGATGGGCGAGGGCGCCCTGCCCAGCCCCAAGTGAGCGGGCCCGCACCAGCAGTTCCAGTCTGAGACCACGCAGTTGCGTCAACTACGACTATAGCGCAAGGAGGATTTGACAATGGCACTGCCGAACAAACCGCTGGGCGAACTGCCCGTTGTAGCCAACCCCGCCATCGCCGAGCACGAGTGCGATATCCTCATCGTCGGCGGCGGCATGGCCGCCTGCGGCACCGCCTTTGAGATCAAGAAGTGGGCCCCCGCCGGGACGAAGATCATCCTGGTGGACAAGGCAGCCATGGAGCGCTCCGGCGCGGTGGCTCAGGGGCTTTCGGCCATCAACACCTACATCGGCGAAAACCCCATCGAGAACTACGTCAAGATGGTCCGCAACGACCTCATGGGTCTGGTGCGCGAGGATCTGATCTATGACCTCGGCCGTCACGTGGACGAGTCTGTGAAGCTCTTCGAGGAGTGGGGTCTGCCGATCTGGAAGGTGGCCGACGACGGCTCCAACCTGGACGGCGCTCAGCCGGCCCCGACCCTGCGCCAGGGTGGCAAGCCGGTCCGGACCGGTAAGTGGCAGATCATGATCAACGGCGAGTCCTACAAGTGCATCGTCGCCGAGGCCGGCAAGAAGGCCCTGGGCGAAGAGAACATCATGGAGCGGGTCTTCATCGTCAAGCTGCTCCTGGACAAGAACGTGCCCAACCAGATCGCCGGGGCGGTGGGCTTCAGCACCCGCGAGAACAAGGTCCATGTCTTCAAGTGCAAGACCATGCTGGTTGCCTGCGGCGGCGCCGTGAACATCTTCCGGCCGCGGTCCACCGGCGAGGGCAAGGGCCGCGCCTGGTACCCGGTGTGGAACGCGGGCTCCACCTACACCATGTGTGCGCAGGTGGGCGCCACCCTGACCATGATGGAGAACCGCTTCACCCCCGCCCGGTTCAAGGACGGCTACGGCCCGGTGGGCGCCTGGTTCCTCCTCTTCAAGGCCAAGGTGCAGAATGGTCTTGGCGAGTTCTACGCCAACTCCGCAGCGGTCAAGGACGAGCTGGCCAAGTTCATGCCTTACGGCGGCTCCCCGGTCACCCCGACCTGCCTGCGGAACCACCTGATGCTCAACGAGCTGAAGGCCGGCCGCGGCCCCATCTACATGGCCACTGACGTCGCCCTCAACGCCTTCCTGGAGGCCAAGCGGGCAGCCGGCATGGATGAGAAGTCGGTCAAGAAGTTCTGGAAGCACCTGGAGTCCGAGGCGTGGGAGGACTTCCTCGACATGTCCGTGGGCCAGGCCGGCCTGTGGGCAGGCATGAACATCGAGCCGGAGAAGGTCGGCTCCGAGATCATGCCCACCGAGCCCTACATGCTGGGCTCCCATTCCGGCTGCTGCGGCATCTGGTGCTCCGGTCCCAACGAGGCCTGGGTACCGGACATCCAGGGCAAGACCCGGGCCCACCAGTACAAGTGGGGCTACAACCGGATGACCACCGTTGACGGTCTGTTCACCGCGGGTGACGGCGTCGGCGCCTCCGGCCACAAGTTCTCCTCCGGCTCCCATGCCGAGGGTCGCATCGTCGCCAAGCAGATGGTGAAGTACTGTCGCGATCATGCCAGCTTCAAGCCGGAGCTGAAGCAGACCGCTGCCGATCTGGCCGCCGAGATTTACGCACCGGCCAAGCTCTACCTGGACAACGTGGCCGCGACCACGGCCGCCGATGTCAACCCCAACTACGTCAAGCCTGGCCACCTCATGATGCGCCTGATGAAGGCCACCGATGAGTACGGCGGTGGTGTGGCGACCTATTACATGACCTCGGGCAAGCTGCTGAACATCTGCCTGGATCTTCTGCGGATGCTGCGTGAGGACGCTGCGATCATGGCGGCCGGGGACCTGCATGAGCTGATGCGGGCTTGGGAGAACTACCACCGGATCTGGTGCGTGGAGACCCACATCCGGCATATGGAGTTCCGGAAGGAATCCCGCTTCCCCGGCTTCTACTATCGGTCCGACTTCCCGGCCGTGGACGAGGAGAACTGGCGCTGCTTCGTCAACTCCACGTTCAATCCGGAGACCAAGGAATGGAAGTGCGAGAAGGTGGACATCGTCAACATCATCCCGACGGATCCGTGGCTGTAGGCACCTTCCGCGGCATGTGATCACCAGGATCTCCAGGCATCGCTCCGGCGGTGCCTGGAGATTTTTCTGTGCGAGGACGGCTCCCGGGCAGGTGACACCGTCCTGGCCAGTGGCACACCAAGCGGTCGTGCAGGCCGCCGACAGCCCAGCTCCAAGCAGAAGCCCGAGCGGGCTGGGCTGTC
>JBFMBH010000111.1 GCA_040755095.1 Thermodesulfobacteriota bacterium | reverse complement strand
CCTGGCTGCACGAGGTGGTGCCCGCCAGCCGCTCCGGCCTCTATTTTGCCACCGAGATGAGCCTGGTCCAGCTCATCAACATCGGGCTGGCCCTGCTCCTGGGCTTCATCCTCCAGATGGGCGAAGGCCTGGGCCGCTTCTTTGTGGTCTACGGCCTGGGCATCGGGGTGGGGCTTGTGAGCATCGCCTTCATCCGCCGCATTCCGGGCGGCGAGGCCAGGCCGCAATTGAGCGCTACGGCCGGCGGTCTGGCCGGCTACCGGCCGGCCCTGGCCGATGCCGCCTTTCTGGCCTACGTCGGCCGGGCCCTCCTGGGCATGGTGGCGGCGGCGGCCAGCGCGGCCGCCTCCACCCTCTATCTCCGGGACGCGCTGGGGCTTGCTGACAGCCGCATCATGTACCTGGTGAGCCTGGGCAGCCTGGCGGTCGCCCTCACCGTCCGCTCCTGGGGCGAGTATGCCGACGACCGGGGCACGGTGCCGGCGCTCATCCAGGTCCTGGCGGCCCACAGCGTGGCTGCAGCGCTGTGGCTCCTGCTGCTGCCAGGTACCTCCTGGGCACCCTGGCTGGCGGTGCCGGTGGTGATGGTGTCGGCGGTCTTCAACGCCGCCTTCCTGATGCTGGCCGCCCGGGGCATGCTCTGCCGGGTGCGGGCGGAGGGCCGGGTTGGCTACACCAACATCTGGATCCTCGGCACGGCCTTGGCCATGGGGCTGGCCCCCATCGCCGCCGGCCGAGCCATCGATTCCTGGCAGCTGGCCGGTTTCCGGGCGTGCTTCGCGGCGTCCAGCCTGGTCGGGCTTGTGGCGGCGCTGCTGTTCTTCGGCCTCAGGGCCGAAGAGGGCCAACCGCCGGTGCCCCGGCTGGCCGAGGTCCTGCGACCCAGCCAGCCCCTGCGCACCCTGGGCCGTATCCTCTGGATCAGCCTGGGGTTGCGGGGTCCTTCTCGCCCGCCGCATCGAGACGGCAGACAAGGGGACCAGGATGTGGCATCATGAATCCGAAGGCTGTTCCCGATGCCCTCCGGCCCCTCCTGTGGAGTGCCCCGCCATGCCCGACCTCCCCGCCGTGCCGAGCCAGCCGTCCCCAGAGGTGATCGCCACCGGCATCGGCGATCTCGCCTGTCAGGCCCTGCTGGAGTATGCCCGGGAGGGCCTGGCGGTCTGGCAGCCGGTAGCGGATCCGCCCGGCGCCCGCTTTCTGATCTGGAACCGGCGCTTGGCCGAGATCACCGGCCACACCCGGGAAGCGATCAACGAGCTGGGTCTGTGCCAGGCACTCCGTCCCGAAAAGACCGGCCTGGAGCGGAGCCAGGAACGGCTGCAGCGCGTCCGCCATGGCGAGCACCTGGCCGCCGAGGTGTGGGAGATCACCCGCGCTGACGGTGGCCGCCGCTCCCTGCGCCTGACCACCCAGGCCCTGGCCGGCACCGACCTCGTTCTCCTCATGGCCGAGGACATCACGGACCAGGAGACGGCGCTCGCTGCCCTGGCGGCCAGCGAGGCCCGGCTGCGGACCATGTTCCACACCAGCCCGGACGCCATCAGCGTCACCCGCTTTGCCGACGGCGTCTACCAGGATGTCAATGACGCCTTCCTGGAGATCACCGGCTTCAGCCGCGAGGAGGTGATCGGCAGCTCCTCGTTGATGATCGACATCTGGCAGGACCTCGCCGATCGGCGGCAGCTCATGGAGGCCCTGAACGAGTACGGCTTTGTCCGCAACCAGGAGGCCCGGTTCCGGATGAAAGACGGCACGGTGCGGCTGGGTCTTCTGTCGGCCCGGGTGATCGACATCGACGGCGTGCTCCACATCCTGTCCATGACTCGGGACATCACCGAGCTGCGGGGGGTGGAGCGGCAGCGGCAGGAGATCGAGGAACAGTACCGCCTGCTGGTGGAAAGCGCCATCGATGCCATCGTCATTGCCCAGGACGGGTGTCTGGTCTTCGCCAATCCGCGAACCGTGGAGCTCACCGGCCGCTCGGCGGCGGAGCTCGCCCACATGCCGTTCGAGGTCATGATCCATCCCGCCGACCGGGCCATGGTCATGGATCGCCACCACCGCCGCCTGGCGGGGGAGGAGCAGCCCGAGGTCTATTCCTTCCGGATCGTCACCCCTCCGGGCCAGGAGGTCTGGGTGCAGGTCAGCTGCCGGGTCATCACCTGGCAGGGCCGGCCAGCGGTCCTTTCCTTCCTGCGGGACATCAGCGAGCAGCGGCGCATGGAGGCGCAGCTGCGGCAGGCGGCCACCATGGAGGCCATTGGCAGCCTGGCTGCCGGGGTGGCCCACGACTTCAACAACCTGCTCACCGCCATCCAGGGCCATGCCGCCCTCATGCGCTGGCGGGTGACGCCGGATCATCCCTTCCACGAGTCGCTGGCCACCATCGAGGCAGTGGTCAAGAGCGCGGCCAGCCTCACCCGCCAGCTTCTGGGCCTGGCCCGGGGCGGCAAGTACGAGGTGCGGCGCCAGGACCTCAATGCCATTGTCCGGGACAGCAGCCGCCTGTTCGGCCGCACCCGCAAAGAGCTGACCGTCACCACCAGCCTGGCGCCCGACCTGTGGCCAGTGGAAGTGGACCGGCACCAGATGGAGCAGGTGCTGCTCAACCTCTTCCTGAACGCCTGGCAGGCCATGCCAGCCGGCGGCCGGCTGACCCTCACCACCGCCAACCGGCTCCTGGACGAGGGGGCGGTGTCGCTCCTGGGCCGGCCGCCGGGCCGCTACATCGAGCTGGCGGTGACCGATACCGGCATCGGCATGGACGAGGCGACCCGGCAGCGGGTCTTCGATCCCTTCTTCACCACCCGGGAGAAGGAGCGGGGCACCGGGCTGGGCCTGGCCTCGGCCTACGCCATCATCACCAACCACGGCGGCCTCATCAGTGTCGACAGCCAGCCCGGTCAGGGCACCACCTTCCGCATCCTTCTGCCGGCGGCCAAGGAAGCCCGGCCGGAGCCGGTGCCCCCACACCATTGCCGGCCCCGGGGCGGGGAGACCGTGCTGCTGGTGGATGACGAGTCCCTGGTGGCGGGAGTGGCCAGCCAGATGCTGGCCGCCCTGGGCTACCACGTCCTGGTGGCCGGCAGCGGTCCGGAGGCCCTCGACCTCCTCCGGAAGGAGGGCTCCGGCATCGGGCTGGTGATCCTGGACATGCTGATGCCGGGCATGAACGGTGCCGCCACCTATTCCCGGCTCCGGGAGATCGATCCCCGGGTGCCGGTTCTGGTAGCCTCCGGCTTCAGCAAGGATGCCGAGGCCGAGGCCCTGATGGCCCAGGGCTGCAGGGGCTTCATCCAGAAGCCCTACGGCCTGGACGCCCTGGCCACCAAGGTCCGGGAGGTCCTGGCCGGCGGGTAGTGGCCGGCCAGAGCCCTTGACGATCGACCGCCGCCAGGCTACCGTCTTGCCGGTGCCGGGCTCCCGCGCCGGCATCCCCTCGCCCCAGCCCCAAAGGAGCCCCTGCCGTGACCGACATCCCTGCCCCGGACGCCTTGGCCAGCCGCCTGGCGGCGCTGGAGGCCGAGGCCGGCGCCTGCCGCCTGGACGAGGCGGCGATGCGCCGTCACACCGGGGAGCTGGTCAAGCGCATCCGGGAGCTGCAATGCCTCTATGGGATCAGCCAGCTGGTTGAGCAGCCCGGCATCTCTTTGACCGAGATCCTGGCCGGGGTGGCCCGGCTGTTGCCGTGTGCGGGCCAGTATCCGGAGATCGCCTGGGGCCGGGTGGTGCTGGATGGGACGAGCTATTGCTCCCACGTTTGCGACGTCCACGGCCAGCATCTGAGCCAGCCGCTCCTGGTGCAGGGCCGGCCGGCGGGTCTGGTGCAGCTGGGCTACCGGGAGGAGCCGCCGCCGCGGGCCGGCGGCCCGTTCTGGGACGAGGAGCGGCAGCTGCTGGCCGCCATTGCCGAGCGGTGCGGCCGCATCGTCGAGCGGAAAAGGGCCGAAGACAAGCTCCTGAAGCTTTCCCATGCCATGGAGCACAGCCCCAGCGCCATTTTGATCACCGACCACCAGGGCCGCATCGAGTACGCCAACCCCAAGCTCTGCGCCATCACCGGCTACCAGGAGGAGGAGGTCCTGGGGCACAATGCCGCTGAGCTGGGCAGCCAGGGGGCGGCCGCGGCCAAGGAGCTGTGGGCCACCATCCTCGCCGGCCACGAGTGGCGCGGCGAGTTCCACAATCTGCGCAAGGACGGCTCGCCGTACTGGGAATCCGCCTCCATCTCCGCCATCCGGGACGCCAAGGGCGCCATCACCCACTTCGTCAAGGTGGCGGAGGACATCACCGAGCTGAAGAAGGTTCAGGATGTGCTGCAGGCGAACGAGGAGCGGCACCACCAGGATGAACGGCGGCTGGATCTGCTGCGCTTCGCCAACCAGGTGGCCCAGGATCTCATGCACGAGCTGCGGAACCCGCTGGTCTCCATCGGCGGCTTTGCCCGCCTCATCGCCACCCGGGATACCCCGGCGGACAAGATGGTGGAGTACAGCCGCATCATCTTCGAGCAGGCCACCCGGCTGGAGGCGGCCCTCAACAAGGCCCTGGCGCACCTGCAAGAGGCGGCGGCCGAGGGATGAAAGACGGAGACGACGCACCATGACCAGACCCATCCCCGAGCTCCCGGATACCATCCGTCCGGTCCGCTGGCAGGACGACCACCTGGTGCTCCTGGACCAGCGCCGCCTGCCCGATGAGAGCATCGATCTGCACCTGACTGACGTGGTGGCCACCGGCCAGGCCATCCGGGACATGGTGGTTCGGGGCGCGCCAGCCATCGGCATCACCGCCGCTTACGGGATGGTGCTGGCGGCCCGCCGCCGCTATCAGGTGGACGCCGGCGGCTGGCTGGCGGCCCTGGTCGGGGATGGACGCCAGCTGGCCGCTGCCCGTCCCACCGCCGTCAATCTGGCCTGGGCCGTGGAGCGCCTCCTGGCCACGGCCCGGGGCGTGGCGGCCGGCGCCGATCCGGTGCCGGTCCTCCTGGCCGAGGCGGACCGGATCCTGGCCGAGGACATCGCTGCCAACCGGACCATGGCCAGACTGGGGGCAGCCCTGCTGGGCCAGGGGGTGCGGATCCTCACCCACTGCAACGCCGGCGCCCTGGCCACCGGCGGCATCGGCACCGCCTTGGGGGTGGTGCGCCAGGCCCAGGTGGAAGGCCGGCTGGCCAAGGTCTACGCCGGCGAGACCCGGCCCTGGCTGCAGGGAGCCCGGCTCACCGCCTGGGAGCTCCTCCGCGACGGCATCCCGGTGACCCTGGTGGCAGAGGGCGCTGCGGCCTGGCTCATGGCCCAGGGCCACGTGGACTGGGTGATCGTCGGCGCCGACCGGGTGGCGGCCAACGGCGACGTGGCCAACAAGATCGGCACCTATTCCCTGGCGGTCCTCGCCCGCCAGCACGGGGTCCGGACCATGGTGGTGGCGCCGACCTCCACCCTGGACCGGTCCCTGGCCGCAGGCGCTCAGATCCCCATCGAGTCCCGGGCCGCCGAGGAGGTCCTGGATTGCGGCGGCCGCCGTCTGGCCGCGGCTGGCGCCAGCGCCTGGAACCCGGTCTTCGACGTCACGCCGGCCGCCCTGGTGGATGCGCTGGTGACGGAAAAGGGCGTCTGCCAGCCGCCCAGCCCGGCAGCCCTTGCCGCCCTGGGGGCACGCTGATGGCCAGGCGTCCTCCTGTCGACCGCGCTGGCCTGCAGCCGGGGCCGGAGGTCGGCCCCCTGGTCCTGGAGATCCGGATCAGCGGCCGCAAGCCGGCCACGGCTGCTGCGGTGCTGGCCGAGCGCTCGGGCCTCGCCAAGGCGCGGATCAAGGACGCCATGAACAAGGGCGCGGTCTGGCTGACCCGGGCCGGCACCGCCCGGCGCCTGCGGCGGGCCAGCCAGGAGCTCAAGGCCGGCGATCGGCTGGCCCTTTACTACGATGCCGCCCTCCTGACCCTGACGCCCCCGCCGGTGGCCTGTCTGGCCGATGCTGGCCGCTACTCGGTCTGGATCAAGCCGCCGGGGCTCATGGCCCAGGGCAACCGCTTCGGGGATCACTGCTCGCTGGTCCGCCAGGCCGAGCTGGCCCTGTGGCCCCGGCCAGCCTTCCCGGTCCACCGCCTGGACCGGGAGGCGGCCGGCCTCATGCTGGTGGCCCATGACCAGCAGGCCGCGGCAGCCTTCTCCCGCCTGTTCGCCGAGCGGGCCATCCGCAAGCGCTACCTGGTGGAGGTTCTGGGCCAGCCCGCTGCCCCGGGCCAGGGCGGCAGCATCGATTCGCCCCTGGACGACAAGCCGGCCCACACCGACTACCGGGTGCTGGAGCGGCGGGAAGACGGGCGTACCGCCCTCCTGGAGGCCTTCATCAGCACCGGCCGGCGCCACCAGCTGCGCCGGCATCTGGCCGCTACCGGTCATCCGGTCATGGGGGATCCCCGCTACGGCAAGGGGAACAAGAACCGCATCGGCCTTAGGCTGTGGGCAGTGGGCCTGGCCTTTGTCTGTCCCTTCTCCGGCCAGGAGCAGGCCTTCACCTGGGAGCCGGAGACGGCGGCCCCGGACGGGGAGGCACCATGATCGCGGCGGCGCCGGGGTTTGGGGGCTGCTGGCCGAGGCGGGTGGTGCTGGCGCTCCTGGCCGCTCTGCTGGCGGCGCCAGGCGCCGCGCACGCGGGCGACAGCACCCCGGGCGACCTGCTGGCCGTGCTGGTGCCGGCAGCAGCCTGGGGGGCCACCTATCTGGAGGACGACGGCCCTGGCCGCTGCCAGCTCTACCACGCCCTTGGCGCCACGGCCGGGGTCACCTACGGCCTCAAGACCCTGGTTCACCACCGCGGCCCGGATGGCGACACCGATTCCTTCCCCTCCGGCCATACCGCCCTGGCCTTTGGCGGCGCCGCCTTTTTGCAGCGGCGCTACGGCTGGCCCTATGGCCTGCCCGCCGGTCTGGCCGCCAGCTACGTGGCCTGGTCCCGCCTCGACAGCGACCAGCACGACCTGGGGGATGTGGCGGCCGGCGCTGGCATCGCCATCATCGCCAACTTGGTCTTTGCCACCCCCCGGGAACAAGGGGTGCAAGTGGAGCCGCTGGTGGGCGCTGGCGAGAGCACCGTCCTCGGCCTGTGCCTGCGGGGCAGCTTGCCATGATTTTGTTGGGAATATTTCCCGGGAGGCTGGCCGGAGAGGATGGCAATGGAGTATAGAATCGTCGAGATCTTCACCAGCGAAAGGGCGAAATGGCACGGACGGCCCCTGTACCAGGCGGTGGTCGAACAGGTGAACGACCTGAAGATCGCGGCCCGCACCATGGTGACCAGGGGCATCGAGGGCTCCTACGAGAACGGAGAGATGGTTACCGGCAGGCTGGAAGTCCTGAGCTTCAATCTGCCGATTCGGGTCAGCATCATTCTGCCGGCCCGGGAGCTTGATCCAGTCCTTTCCATGGTGCAGGGGATGGTGACCGACGATGGCATTCTGGCCGTCCGGGATCTGGAGGTTATCGCCCACAAGACCAGAAGTCTTCTGCTCCCCAGGCACGTCCGGGTCCGCGCGATCATGACCCCTGCCCCCAAAAAGGTGGGGGGGAGCGCGCCGCTGGACGAGGTGGCCCGGCTGCTGCTCTCTTCCACCTTCACCGGCCTTCCGGTGGTGGACGATGAGAACCGCCCGGCCGGGGTTATCTCCCAGGGGGACCTGATCTACAAGGCTGGCATGCCCATGCGGCTGGGGCTCCTGGCCAGGGCCGAGAACGGCAGGACCGCTGCCGTTCTTGCGGCCTTGAGCGCCAGGCGCGCGGACGAGATCATGACCCGCCCTGCCGTGGTCATCGACCAGGACCAGCCGGTGACCGTGGCGGTGGACCTCATGCTCACCAGCCATGTCAAACGGCTCGTGGTCATTGACGGGACGGGCCGGCTTTCAGGCATCCTCTCCCGGGTGGATGTTTTTCGGGCCGGCATTCGAGCCAGTCCCGACTGGCGAGAAATCCAGAAACAGTCCATCCAGGTGGCGAACCTGCGGACCGTTGCCGGGATCAAGCGGCGCGACATCGTTACCGTGCTTCCCGATGCCCCGGTGGACGAGGTGCTGCGCCTCATCGACTGCCACGACATTCAGCGGGTCTGCGTGGTGGATCAGGAGGGGAGATTTCGCGGACTGATCTCCGACCGTGATCTGCTGATCGCCTTTGCTGACCGCCATCCCGGCATCTGGGACTACTTTGCCGGAAAGCTTCCCTTCACCCGGCAGCACCGGCGGCAGAGCGAGCTGCTGGAGCACCTGGCGGCCAGGACCGCCGCCGACGTGATGAAGACCGACATCGTGACCGTTACCGAGGAGACGCCCATCGAGGAGGCGGTGCGGCTCATGCTGGAGCATGCCATCAAACGGCTGCCGGTGGTCGATGGGGAGGGGAGATTCCAGGGCATGATCAGCCGCGATTCGCTCCTGCGCGCAGGGTTCGCTTCCAACGGCACGGGGCAGGTGGGCAGGGGGGAAGTCGGAACCGGTGGGAGAGGAAGATGATGGCAGGAGGCCTGGGGGTGATTGCCCTCATGGGCTCGGGGGAGCTGACGGCCAGCATGGTGGCCGTGCATCAGGAGCTCCTGGCCAGGGTCGGCGGTACGCCCCGGGCGGTCTTTCTCGACACCCCGGCCGGTTTTCAAGAGAACGCTGGGGAGATCAGCGCCAAGGCCCAGGACTACTTCGCCGGCCATGTCGGCCGGCCGCTGCGGGTGGCGTCCCTGCGCCGCGCCGGCGCGGTGGCGACCCTGGCGGGCCAGGAGGCCCTGGCCGTCCTGGGCCAGGCCTCCTATGTGCTGGTGGGGCCGGGCAGCCCCTCTTACGCCCTGCGCCAGTGGCGGGACACGCCGGTGCCTGGCCTCCTCGTGCGGCTGGTCCGGGAAGGTGGCTGTCTGGCGGCGGCCAGTGCCGCGGCCCTGACCGTGGGCCGCCTCACCCTGCCGATCTACGAGATCTACAAGGTGGGGGCGGAGCCCCATTGGCTGCCGGGCCTCGACCTGCTGGGGCAGCTGGGCCTGGCGGCGGTGGTGGTGCCCCACTGGAACAACGCCGAGGGCGGCAGCCACGACACCCGGTTCTGCTACCTGGGTGAGCGCCGGTTCCAGGCCCTGGCCGCCCTGGTGTCGGAAGACACCGCCATCCTGGGCCTCGACGAGCACACGGCATGCATTCTGGACCTGGAGACCGATCTGGCGGCGGTGCGGGGCCTGGGCAGCGTCACCGTTCGCCGGCCTGGGCAGGAGGAGCGGTTCCGGCGGGGCGAGCGTTTTTCCCTGGCCCTCCTGCGGCCGGAGGCAGCGACGGCGGTGGTGAGCCGGCCGCAGGCGGAAGGCCCGGCGGCAGCGGATCCCTTGGTGCAGCTGCGGGAGAGCCTGGCGGCAGACGACGTGCCCCAGGCCCTGGCGGCCCTCCTGGACCTGGAGCAGCGGGTGCGGCCGGTGGCTGGTGCACCGGCGCCGCAGGACCGGGAGGGTACGGCGCTCCGGCAGGGCATTGCGCTCTTGGGCCAGGCCCTGGCCCGGCGGCCGGCGAGTGCCGCCGCTTGTCTCGCCCCCCTGGTGGACGACCTGGTGGCCCTGCGCCAGGCGTGGCGCCAGGAGGGGCACTGGCCGCAGGCGGATGGCTTGCGGCACTGCCTGGCCCGGCACGGGGTGGAGGTGCGGGATACCCCGGGCGGCAGCCACTGGCAGCTCCGGGACCGGGATGACCTCTGATGCCGCGGTCTGCCGAGCTGGTGGTCCTGGGCCTCGATGACCTGGACCGGTGGCGCCAGGATGCGGGCTCAGGGCTGGACTGGAGCGGCCTCTTTGCCCAGCCGTTCTGGCTGCGGGCCTGGTGGGAGAGCTGCGGGGCCGGCGCCACGCCGCTTTGCTGGGGCATCCGGCAGGGGAATCAGCTCCTGGGTCTCGTGGCCCTGCAGCGGCGGGGGGCGGTGGCGGCCTTTGCCGGCAGCCCGGATCTGTGCGATTACCAGGACGCCGTGCTGGTGCCCGGCCAGGAAGGGTCCTTCTGCCGGGCGCTCCTTGGCATCTGCCGGGACCAGGGGCTTCGGGCCCTGGATTTTCGGGGCTTGCGACCCGACGCCCGGCTCCTGGCCGGCCTGCGGCTGGCGGCTGGCGAGACCGGCTGGCAGCTGGCGGTGACCGCCGGCGAGGCCAGCTGGGAGATCCCCTTGCCCGGCAGCTGGGCGGCCTACCTGGAGGGCCTGGCCAGCCGGGACCGCCACGAGCTGCGCCGCAAGCTGCGGCGGCTGGAGGCGGCGGGCGGCTTCGCGTACCGGCAGAGCAGCGGCCCCGCCGTGACCGATGCCGAGATCGCCAGCTTCCTGCCACTCTTTGTGGCCTCGCGGCCGGACAAGGCGGCCTTTCTCACCCCGGCCCGGCAGGCCTTCTTCCAGGCCATCCTGGCGGGTGGTCGCCAGGATGGCTGCCTGCTCATGGGCTGGCTGGAGCGGCTGGGGAGGCCGGTGGCGGCCACCCTGGGCTTTGAGCTTTCCGGCACCAGCTATCTCTACAACAACGGCTATGACCCCGCGTACCGGGATCTCAGCCTTGGCTTTGTCAGCAAGGCCCTTGCCATCAGAACGAGCCTGGAGCGCGGCATGGCGCGGTACGATCTGCTCAAAGGCAGCGAGCCGTACAAGCGGCGGCTGGGTGGCCGGCCGGTGCCCCTGGTCCGCTGCCGGTTGACGGCGTCTTCCGCAAGGAGGTGACGGCATGTGGCCCAAGAAGCTGGCCATCGCCATCCTGGCCATCCACGCCAACCCCCTGGCGGCCCTGGGCAGCCGGGATACCGGGGGGATGAGCGTCTGCATCCGGGAGCTGGCCGCCGAGCTGGGCGCGCGGGGCCACCGGGTGGACATCTACACCGCCCGGCCGGCCGGGGCTGCCGGGCCGGAGATGGGCCTGGCTCCTGGGGTGCGTCTGGTGACGGTGGGGGAAGGCGACGCCAGCGTGCCCAAGGCAGAGCTGGCCGGCCAGGCCGCAAGCCTGGCCCGGGCGGTGGCCCGGCAGGCGGCGGCCGAGGGCATGGTCTACGATCTGGTCCACAGTCACTATTGGCTGTCCGGCCTGGTGGGTGCCCTTCTGGCCCGGGAATGGCGGCTGCCCCATCTCGTCTCCTTCCACACCCTGGCCGCGGTCAAGAACCGGCTGGCCTGTGGCGAGGACGAGCCCCCGGCGCGGCTTGCGGCCGAGGCCTTCCTGGCCCGGCACTGCCAGCGGCTCTTGGCCAGCACCTGTACGGAGCGCCAGGAGCTGATCGACTCCTGCGGCGCCTCGCCGGAACGGATCGCGCTGGTGCCCTGGGGGGTGGACCGCCGCCGCTTCTGCCTCGGCGACCAGGGGGAGGCCCGGCGCCAGCTGGGCCTGCCAGGAGCGGGCCGCCTCCTGCTCTTCGTCGGCCGGCCGGCGCCGATCAAGGGGCTGGAGCGCCTGCTGGCCGCCTGCCGCGAGCTGGCCCTGCCGGCACCTTCCTGCCTCCTGGTGATCGGCGGCGACGAGCCGGCGGCATCGGGCCCGCCGCTGTCGCCGGGTCTGCCGGTCCTGCGGCTGGGCGGCAAGGACCACCGGCAGCTGCCCCTCTATTACCAGGCGGCCGATCTGGTCATCCTGCCTTCCTGCTGGGAGAGCTTCGGGCTGGCGGCCCTGGAGGCGCTCAGCTGCGGCACCCCGGTTCTGGCTACGCCGGTGGGGGCCATGCCAGACCTCCTCCATCCCGGAAGAAACGGCCTGCTGCTGGGCGACACCTCCCCGGCCGGCCTGGCCCAGGCCATCCGCCGCCTGCTGGACCGCATCGGCCGGGGGCACTTCCCCCGGCCTCAGGTCCGGAGCTCGGTGGCGGGCTCCAGCTGGTCCCAGGTGGCGGACCGGCTGCTGGCCGAGTATGCCGGCCTGCTGCTCCCGCCGGCAGCCCTGCCGCCACCGGGCCGGATGGAGGCGGGTCAGGGGGTGGCGTGGCGATGAGCCTGCCGGCGCCCAGCTACGACCTGATGGTGGTGGCCGCCCACCCGGACGACGCCGAGTTCGGCGCGGCGGGCACCATCGCTGCCTGGACCGCGGCCGGAAGACGCGTGGTCTACGTGGTGTGCACCAGCGGTGAGAAGGGCAGCTCGGATCCGGCGGTGGAGCCGGTCGAGCTCGCAGCGGTGCGGGAGGAGGAGCAGCGGGCCGCGGCCCGGGTGCTGGGGGTGTCCGAGGTGGTCTTCCTGCGCCATCCCGACCAGGGGCTGGAGGAGACCCCGGCCTTCCGGCGCCAGCTGGTGGCCCTCTTGCGCCAGTACCGGCCGCACACCGTCTTCACCTCGGATCCGTACCGCCGCTACTTCTGGCACCGGGACCACCGCATCGCCGGCCAGGTGCTCCTGGATGCCGTCTTCCCCTATGCCCGGGATCATCTGGCCTATCCGGAGCTCCTGGCCCAGGGCCTGGCGCCCCACAAGGTGCGGGAGGTGTGGCTCTGGGCCGCCGAGACCCCCAACCACTGGGTGGATATCAGCGCCACCTTCCCGGCCAAGCTGAAGGCCCTTTCCTGCCACGCCTCCCAGGTACGGGAGCTGCCGGTGACCGATCTCGGCAGCTGGCTGCAGGAGCGCTGCCAGACGATGGCCCAGGGCACGGCTTATGAGCTGGCGGAGGCCTTCTTTCGGGCGGAAGCGCCGCCGTAATCAGCGCTTCTTGAGCTTGCGGATGGCCATCACCGCGAAGTCGCGGAGCAGGCGGGTGGCCTTGAGGCGGCTTTCGTCCAGGGGGGGGCGCTCGGCCTTGCGGTCCACGTAAATGAGGCCGATGGGCTTCTTGTCCACCACCACCGGGAAGAGATAGACGGCCCGGTTGCGTACCAGGTGGCGGAGTTGATCCGGGAACAGGCCCGGGGCGTTGGCGGGGATGGCCAGATCCCTGCCGGTCTTCACGGCCCGGGTGACGGCATGCTCCGGGTTGGCGAGGGGGTGCTCGAAGGACCGCACCGCCGCCGGGCTGATGTCCCCCAGGCCGTAGCGGCCGATGAGGGCGACCCGATCCGGCTGCACCTGGAGGACAGCCATGATCACCCGGTCGAAGCCGACCCCCCGGTAGAGGGCCTCCAGGAGGTTGACGTAGAAATCGTTGAGGTTGAAGGGTCCCATGAGCGTCTCGGTGAGCTCACGGATGAAATCGTTGATGGACTTGTCGGGCTGGGTCGGCAGCTCATCCACCCCGGCCGGCACCGCGTCCAGGGGCGAGGACTCCTCCGGAGTCGCCTCCCCCCGGGTCGCCTTCTCCAGGGTGCCGTCCTGGGCGGATTTGAGCCGGCTGCGCATCTTGAGCTTGGCGAGGCCGTAGCGGAGCGCATCGGACAGATCCTCCGAGCATTCGACGCTCCGGCTCACCAGATCCAGGGCCTCCTTGCGGTCCACCGCCAGAACAGGGCCGAAGCGGTCCACCAGGCTGGCCACATCCCGGCCCTCGGAGACCGCCTCGGTGAGGTTGTTGCTGAACACCGCCAGGTTGCGCAGATATCCCACCTCGTCGTGACCGCCGTGGGGCGGCGGGGGATTCCGGCCCATGGCGGCTACGATCTTCTCGGACAGATTCCAGAACCGGGCGATCTCCTCGCCCACCTCCGGCAGGGTGAGGCCGGAGAGCACGGCCCGGGCTGCCGCTTCCTCGGACTGGCCGGCTTCCACCCGCTCCTGGATCTCCCGGTGCAGGTCGGGCAGATAGATCAGCACGATCATCTTGCCCAGGTCGTGAAGCAGGGTGCAGATGAAGGCCTCTTCCGGCACGATCCGAAGCTTCTTCTCGATGCCCAGGGTCTTCGCCTGCATGGCCGCCAGGAAGGACTTGGTGAGCAGCTTGGCGATGCCTTCCTTTTCCACACCTGATTTGATAAAATCCTCGAACAATGTGATGGCCATGGCCAGCTCCCGCACGGCGTCGAAGCCAATGACGCTCACCGCCCGGGAGATGGAGGACACCGGCCGGCTCATGGAGTAATAGGCCGAGTTGACCACCCGGAGGATCTTGTTGGTGAGGGAGTAGTCCTTGAGGATCACCTTGGCCAGCTCGTAGGCGGCGCTCTGGCTGCTGGAGGTGACGGCGATGAGCTCCCGCACATGCTCGGACATGGCCGGCAGGTCGCTCATGTTGATCTTGGCGAAGATCTCGGCCAGTTGCTGATTGGGCTCGGTGGTCGGCTCGGTCATGGCGGGCTCGGCGTGGACTCTGGGGCATGTGCAGCGACTTCATCATTGTACCAGAGTCTTGGGAAGGGAAATTCGAAATTCGAAAAATCCACGGGCCGCCCGCCGGCGGCCGTTGCCCGATGTCGGGCAGGAGGGATCCATGGCGGAGTGGGCGGTGCTTCTGAATGACCGTGTCATCCATACCTTCTCCATCCGGGAAGGGGAATCGGTGGTCTTCGGTCGCGGCACCGAGGCCACGGTGACCATCGACAACACCGCCATCTCCCGGCAGCATGCCCGGTTGGAGATGATGCGGGGCATCTATCTTGTCACCGACCTGGGCAGCCTGAACGGCACCTTCGTCAACGGCCAGAAGATCGGTGCCACCACGCCGGTCACCGAGGACGACACCATCACCATCGGCAAGTTCCGGATCGCGCCAGCGGGGGTGGGGACCCTGGAGGCCGCCGCCTCCATTTCCAAGCCGATGGACGTGGAGGCCACCATCTTTGTGGGCGGTCCCCGCACCGACCGCACCCAGAAGAGCGGGCCCGCCACCACCGGCATCGCCAAGCACCGCCTGACCGCCACGGCCGGCGATCCCCAGCCCGCCGCGCTGGTGCTGGATGGCAGGACCAGCGTCAAGCTCGGCAAGGACCCCTCCGCGGATATCCGCCTGTCCGGCTGGCTGGTGGCTGGCACCCAGTGCTATCTCGTTCTCCGGGAGGACAAGTATTTCCTGGTCACCCAGCGCAGTTGGACGGCCACCCGTCTCAACGGCACCTCGGTGAAGGGGGAGCACCGGCTGCGCAAGGGGGACGTCATCACCATCGGCAAGCACGCCCTGCGCTTCGAATAGGCGGCGTGCGGCATGTGGTCCCCATTCCGCAGGAAGAAGAGGGCCGAGGTCGAGGGGGACCAGGCGGCCGCCGTCACGCCGGCGGCGCCGGGCCGCGAGCGCCAGCTGCTCCCGGCCTGGGAGCCTGGCGCCGTGGTCCTGGGCCGCTATCAGGTGGAGAGCGTGCTGGAGGGCGGCATGGGCCGGGTGGCCATCGCCCGCCACCTGGGCTGGGGGGTGCGCATGGCCATCAAATCCCCCCGGCCGGAGGTCCTGGCGGACCGGGAAGGGGTGGAGCGGATCCTCAAGGAGGCCCACGCCTGGGTGCAGATGGGCATGCACCCCCACGTCGCTTACTGCTACTACGTCCTGACCATTGGCGGCGCCCCTTGTCTCTTCATCGAGTACGTGGACGGCGGCAGCCTGGCCGACTGGATCAAGGCCGGCCGCTGCGGCGATCTGCGCACCAATCTCTCGCTGGCCATCCAGTTCTGCCACGGCATGGAGCACACCCACAGCCAGGGCATCATCCACCGGGACATCAAGCCCGCCAACATCCTGATCACCAAGGATGCCCTGCTCAAGATCACCGATTTCGGCATGCTGCGCCTAGTCTCCGACCGGACAACGGCCGCCGGTCTGGGGGGGGCCGTGGAGGCCGGCGATGACGCCGAGACCACCAAAGGCTTCCGGGGCACCCCGGGCTATGCCTCCCCGGAGCAGTGGCGGGACACCCATCAGGTGGACGGTCGCACCGACATCTATTCCTTCGGCCTGTGCCTGTGGATGATGTTCTGCGGCCGCAAGCCGTTTGCCAACAGCCGGCAGGAGCTGCCGATCCCGGAGCCGGTGGGGGCCGGGCGGCTGGCCATCCCCCCGGCCCTGGCCGCGATCCTCAAACGGTGTATCGCCTTTGCCCCCGAGGCCCGTTATCCGGATTTCGCCGCCTTGCGTCTCGATCTCAACGCCGTCTACCTGGAGGCCTTCCGGGTGCCCTGCCCGTACAACCGCCTGGACTGGCTGGACCTGCGGGCCGACACCCTGAACAACCGGGGCGTC
>JBFMBH010000110.1 GCA_040755095.1 Thermodesulfobacteriota bacterium | reverse complement strand
CGGCTCGGCATCCCACCCCGGAGCCCCTGCCAAGATCTGCCCATGCGCCAACCCGATGCACCAGCCCCGCCCTGTGCCGCCCTGGCAAGCGGAAAGACCGCCCCCCAGCCGGGCGGCATCATGCCGGTAGCGGTGCCCGCGCCGGGCGGGCGCCGGCGGCCGGTGCTGGTGGCCGGTATCGGCGCCTCGGCCGGGGGGCTTACGCCCCTGCGCACCCTCCTGGCCGGCCTGGAACAGGGCCAGGGGCTGGCGCTGGTGATTGTTTTTCACCTGCCGGCGCCGGCGGACAGCGACGTCGCCAGCACGCTGGCCGGTGAGACGTCGCTGGCGGTGGTGGAGGCGGTGGATGGCGCTGCCATCGAGGCGGATCATGTCTACGTCACCCCCCCCGGCAAGTCCCTGTCCCTGACCGGAGGCCGGCTGACGGTTCTGGACGTGGCGCAGTGCCAGAGCCTCGTGCTGCCCGTTGACCATTTCTTCTGCACCCTGGCCGTCGATCAGGGCCACCGGGCGGTGGGGCTGATCCTGTCGGGCAGCGGCACGGACGGCACCCACGGGCTGGCGGAGATCAAGACCCTGGGCGGCGCCACCGTGGCCCAGACGCCGGCGAGCGCCGATTTCCCGGAGATGCCGGCCAGCGCCATCGCCGCCGGCCATGCCGATGCGGTGCTGCCACCGGCCGGGCTCAGCGCCTATCTGCGGCAGCGGGCCAGCGAGCTTCTCGCCCTCACCACCCGCCAGGAGGAGGAGGCCGGTCTGGCGGCCGTCCTGGCCGCGATCCAGGCCTTTACCGGTCACGATTTCCACTGCTACAAGCGGGCCACCCTGGAGCGCCGGATCCGCCGGCGGATGGCCCTCCACGGCCTGGCCACCTTCGACGACTACGCCCGCCTGCTGCGCACCCATCGCGGAGAGCCAGCCGCCATGCGCCAGGACCTCCTGATCGGCGTCACCGCGTTCTTCCGGCAGGCCGAGGCCTGGCTTTTCTTGCAGGACAAGGTCGTGGTCGAAGTGGTCGCTGCCGCGCCGCCGCATTCCACCCTGCGGGCCTGGGTGCCGGCCTGCGCCAATGGCAAGGAGGCGTACAGCCTGGGCATCCTCTTCGCCGAAGCGATTGAGAAAAGCGGCAAGGCGCTGGGCCTGCAACTTTTTGCCACCGATGCCGACGAGGCGGCCGTCCGCGGCGCCCGGGCGGGGCAGTACGCCGAGGAGGAGATGAAAGGGGTGACGCCGGCCCGCCTGGCCCGCTATTTCGAGCGCCAGGAGGGCGGCTACCAGGTGGCCAAGCCGCTCTCGGAGGTCATGGTCTTTGCCCAGCAGGACCTGACCTGCGACCCACCGTTCTCCAGACTCGACCTGGTGAGCTGCCGCAACCTCCTCATCTACCTCGATCAACCGGCGCAACGACGGATCATCCAGCTGTTCCATTTCGCCTTGCGGGAGGGCGGCTACCTCTTCCTGGGCGCGGCCGAGACCGTGAGTGGCCACGAGCACCTGTTCGATCCGGTATCGACCCGCTGGCGGATCTACCGCAAGAAGGGCCTGGCCACCCCCATCGGCCTTGATCTGCCGCGCCGTGCCGCCGGCCGGCTGCTGCCGGCCCTGCCCGCCCAGTCCCGTCCCCGCCCGCGGCTGGCGGAGATGGCCCACCAGGGGATCGCCGAGCGGTTCGGCCCGCCTTCTGTGGTCGTGGACCGCCACGGCGCGCCCCTTTTTCTCCACGGCGACCTCGGGGACTTTCTCCACCTGCCGCCCGGCGTCCAGACCGGTCTTCTGGTGGATGCCGCCCGGGAAGGCTTGCAGCACCGGCTGGCGTCGGCCCTGGGCCAGGCGGTGAGCGAGAATGCCAGGATCGCCGTGCAGGCCCGGGTGAAGAAAGGCGGCCGGCTCCTGCCGGTGCGGGTCACGGTCAGCCCTCTGCGGCAGTCCCCCGAGGCTGAGGGCCTGTTCCTGGTGACCTTCGAGCGGCAGCGGGTGACGCGGGCAGCCCGGGGAACGGCGGTCGAGGCAGCGCCCAGCCGGCTCAGCCAGGTGGAGGACGAGCTTTTGCTCACCCGCGAGGAGCTCTCCGGCACCATCGAGCGGCTGGAGCAGTCCAACGAGCACCTCCGGGCGGCCAATGAAGAGGCCATGTCCGCCAACGAGGAGCTGCAGGCGGCCAACGAGGAGCTGCACACCTCCCAGGAGGAGCTGCACAGCCTGAACGAGGAGCTGCAGGCGGTCAACCAGCGGCTCCAGGAGAAGGTGGCGGAGCTGGAGCGGGCTGGCAACGACATCGCCAACCTCCTGGTCTCCGGCGGGGTGGCGACGCTCTTTCTGGACCAGGACCTGCGGGTCCGCCGGTTCACCCCGGCCGTCACTCGGCTCTTCAGCCTGATCGACAGCGATATCGGCCGGCCCATCACCGAGGTGGTGCGCCGGTTCCAGGATCCGATCTTCCTGGATGACGCGCGGCGGGTGCTCAAGGGCCTGGCGCCGGCAGCGGCCGAGGTGCAGGCCGAGGACGGTACCTGGCACAGCCGGCGTATCCTGCCCTACCGGACCCAAAGTGGCCGTGTCGAAGGGGTGGTGGTCACCTTCGCCGATGTCACCGGGCTCAAGGAGCTGACCGACGCCTTGCGGGTCAGCGAGGCCCGGGCCCACTGGGTGGGACGCTTCCCGGCGGAAAACCCCAATCCGGTCATCCGCGTCTCGGCCAGCGGCGTGGTCCTCTACCAGAACCCCGCGGCCCGGGCCCAGCCGGCCTGGCGTGGTGAAGTCGGCCAGCTCCTGCCCCAGGAGGAGCTGCGGCGCCTGGCCAGGCAGGCCCTGGCCGAGGGCAGCACCATCGAAGAGGATATGGAGCTGGGGGACATCCTTTTTGCAGTGGCCGTCGCTCCCGTCCCGGCGGAAGGCTACGCCAACATGTACGGCCGCAATGTCACCGACCGCCGCCGGGCCGAGGATCTGGCACGGCAGCGCCTGGCCGAGATCGAAGACCTGTACCGCAGCGCACCGGTGGGCCTCGGGGTGCTGGACCGGGAGCTGCGCTTCGTGCGCATCAACGAGCGCCTGGCGGAGATGCACGGCATCCCGGCCCCGGCCCACATCGGCAAACGGATGCGGGATCTTCTGCCCGAGCTGGCTGAGGTCGCCGGGCCGATGCTGCGCCGCATCCTGACCACCGGCCAGCCGCAGGAAGACATCGAGATCGTCAGCGAGACCCCGGCCCAGCCAGGGGTCAAGCGCAGCTTCCTGGAACAGTGGCTGCCGATCACCGATGCCCAGGGCCAGGTGACGGGCCTCAGCATGGTGGTCGAGGAGACCACCGCCCGCAAGGCGGCCGAGGAGGCCCTGCGGCGCAGCCGGGAAGATCTTGACCGCGCCCAGGCGGTAGGGCAGATCGGGAGCTGGCGCCTGGACACCCGGGAGAACACGCTCGCCTGGTCCGACGAGACCTACCGCATCTTCGGGGTGCCACCGGGCACGCCCCTGACCTACGAGGCCTTTCTGAAGGCTGTCCATCCCGATGACCGCGAGCAGGTGGCCGCCCAATGGGAGGCGGCGTTGGGCGGCGCCCCTTATGACCTCGAGCATCGGATCGTGGTGGACGGCCGGGTCAAGTGGGTCCGGGAGAAGGCCTACCTGGAACGGGATGCGGGAGGCCGTCTTCTGGGCGGTTTCGGGATCGCCCAGGACATCACCGAGCTCAAGGAGGGCGACGAGGCGCTGCGGCGAGCGGTGGACGAGCTGCGGCGCTCCAATGAGGACCTGCAGCAGTTCGCCTACGTGGCCAGCCACGACCTGCAGGAGCCGCTCAGGATGGTCAAGGGCTTTCTGAAGCTGCTCGACGACCGCTACAAGCCGCAGCTGGACGACAAGGCCCGGCAGTTCATCACCTACGCGGTCGAGGGCGCGACCCGCATGTCGCAGCTCATCAGCGACCTCCTGGAATTCAGCCGGGTGGCGAGCCGGGCTGACCGCCTCCGGCCGACGGATGCGGAGCAGGTCCTGGCCAAGGCCCTGGCCAACCTGGGCAGCCGTATCCGCAAGTCCGGCTCGGTGGTGACCCACGACGCGCTGCCGGTGGTGCTGGGAGACGCCACCCAGCTCATGCAGCTCTTCCAGAACCTCATCAGCAATGCCATCAAGTTTCGCCAGAACAACGGCCCCTGCGTGGTGCACGTCGGGGTGGCCAAGGACGGCAGCCAGTGGCGGTTCTCGGTGCGGGATAACGGCATCGGCATCGCCGAGGCCGCGCTCGAGCGGGTCTTTGTGATCTTCCAGCGGCTGCACACCCGGGAGCAATACAGCGGCACTGGCATCGGCCTTGCCATCTGCAAGAAGATCGTCGAGCGGCACGGCGGCAGGATCTGGGTCGAGTCCCGGGTGGGGGAAGGAAGCATCTTCTTCTTCACGCTGCCGGAGGCATCATGAGCCCTGCTGCTCCCTGCACCATCCTGCTGGTGGAAGACAATCCGGCGGACGTGACCTTCTTCGAGGAGGCCCTGGCCGATTGCCAGATCCCCGCCCGCCTGCAGGTGGTCGAGCATGGCCTGAAGGCGCTGCAGGTCCTCCGCCGGCAGGGCGCTTTTGCCGCTGCCCTCCGGCCGGACGTGGTGGTCCTGGATCTCAACCTGCCGGTCATGAACGGCCGGGAGGTGCTGGCGGCCATGATGGCGGACCCCGATCTCAGGGACCTGCCCGTGGTCGTCCTTTCCACCTCCGTCTCCGACCACCGGGTCATCGACCTCTGCCCGCCCGGCCATTGCCTGTACTTCTCCAAGACTGACGATTTCGGCCTGCTCCAGGAGATCGTCCGCCAGATCATCCAGCACGCCACCGCCGGCCACCCGGCCTTGGGCCCGGCCCAGGCCGGTGCCGTCCCCCCGCCCGGTCCCTTGCCTGCCCCATAGGCGGCCCACGCCCCGTTGCCCTGCCGCCCCGCCGGATTTGTCCTTGCCAGAGGTCGGGGCGCTCCTGCTATCGTAGACACGGGCTTCGGCCCCCGGCGCCGCCGCCCCGGCAGCCGGCGATTGTCGTAGGGGCAGCCCCCGTGGCTGCCCGGACGGCGCCCGCGACCTTGCCGGCAGGACAAAAGGAACACCCATGACCACGCCGCCCCTCCCCCGGAACGAGCCCTGGCAGCTCGATCTCGGCGCGACCGCCCTGGCCGATGGCAGCTGCTGTTTCCGGATCTGGGCGCCCAGGGTGGAGACCTTGGCGGTGGTGGTTGCCGGTGGCCCGGGTGAGCGGCTGGTGGCCATGACCCCGGAGGAGCGGGGCTACTTTTCGGCCCGGATCCCGGAGGTGCCTGCCGGCAGCCGCTACTGGTACCAGCTGCCGGATGGCAGCCGGCGGCCGGACCCCGCCTCCCGCTGGCAGCCGGACGGGGTGCACGGACCGTCGGCGATGGTTGCTCCTGCCGCCTATCCCTGGCAGGATGCGGCCTGGACAGGCCTGGCCCTCGCTGACTACCTCCTCTACGAGGTTCACGTCGGCACCTGCAGCCTGGCCGGCACCTTTGCCGGCGTGGCTGCACGCCTCGATCATCTCGTGGCCCTCGGGGTGACCGCCGTGGAGATCATGCCGGTGGCCCAGTTTCCAGGGCACCGCAACTGGGGCTACGACGGCGCCTTCCCCTTTGCGGTCCAGAACAGCTACGGCGGGCCGGACGGCCTGAAGGCCCTGGTGGACGCCTGCCACCAGCGGGGTCTGGCGGTGCTCCTCGACGTGGTCTACAACCACCTGGGGCCGGAGGGCAACTACTCCGGCTGCTTCGGCTACTACACCACCGACCGTTACCGCACCCCCTGGGGCCAGGCCATCAACTTCGACGGCCCGTGGAGCGACGAGGTGCGCCATTTTGTCATCGCCAACGCCCTGTACTGGATCACCGAGTACCACCTCGACGGGCTGCGGCTGGATGCGGTGCACGGCATTGTCGACTGCGGCGCCCGCCACATCCTGGCCGAGTTGACCGCGGCCGTGCACCGGCAGGCCCAGGCTCTGGGCCGCCAGGTGCAGGTGATCGCCGAAAGCGACCAGAACGATCCCCGCCTCCTGGCCCAGCCCGCGGCCGGCGGCTTCGGCCTCGATGGCCAGTGGAACGACGACTTCCACCACGCCCTGCATGTTCTTCTCACCGGCGAGCGCCAGGGCTACTACCAGGATTTCTCGGGGTTGTCCAGCCTGGCCCGGGCCTGCCGCCAGGGCTTCGTGGTGGCGGGCGACTACTCCGCCTACCGCCGCCGCCGCCACGGCGCACCGCTGCCACCGGATCTGGATCCCGGCCGGCTGGTGGTCTTCGCCCAGAACCACGATCAGGTCGGCAACCGGGCGCAAGGGGATCGCCTGGCTGCCTCCCTGGGCCTGCCGCAGCTCAAGCTGGCGGCTGCCTGCGTGCTCCTGTCGCCCTTTGTGCCCCTTCTCTTCATGGGCGAGGAGTACGGCGAGCCGGCCCCGTTTCCCTACTTTGTCAGCCACGGCGATCCGGAGCTGGTGGCCGCGGTGCGGGCCGGCCGGCGGCAGGAGCTTGCCGCCGCCGGCTGGCGGAAGGAGGTGCCGGATCCCCAGGACGAGGCGACCTTCGCCGCCGCCCGTCTTCGTCCGGGGCTGGCGAGCCAGGGCGCCCACGCCTGTCTCCTGGGCTGGTACCATGCTCTCATTGCCCTGCGCCGCCAGCTCCGGGCGCAGGATCTTGTGACCGGCCGGCCGGCGGTGGCGGAGGACCGGGAGCGCCAGGCCCTGGTCCTGACCTACCGCCAGGCCCTGGTGGTGGTCCTGGGCTTCTCCGGCCAGGCCCAGCAGCTGCCGTTGTCCATGACTCCTGGTCGCTGGCGGCTGCGCATCGACAGCACCGCCCCGCGGTGGGGTGGCCCGGGCAGCGGCCTGCCAGCCGTGCTCCCGGTGGATGCCCCTGTCCAGGCGGTGCAACTGCCGCCCTTCGGGGTGGTCGTCTACCAAGAGGAGTGATGGCAACGCCATCCTCCACCACCTGTGGGGAGACACCCCATGAGCGAGCAGCATCCGCCCAGCCTGCGCCTGCCCAGCGCTACCTACCGCCTGCAGCTCAACCGGGATCTCGGCTTTGCCTCCGCCAGCCGTCTCGTCCCCTATCTCGACGCCCTGGGCATCACCGACCTTTACGCCTCTCCTCTTTTCAAGGCCCGGCCCGGCAGCGGCCATGGCTACGACATCGTTGACCACCACCAGCTCAATCCGGAGCTGGGGGAGGCCGCCGACTATGATCGCCTTTGTGCCCGGCTCCGCGAGCGGGGCATGGGCCAGATCCTGGACATCGTCCCCAACCACATGTGCGTCGAGAGCCCGGAGAACGCCTGGTGGATGGATGTGCTGGAAAACGGCCCCAGCTCTCCCTATGCCGAGGTGTTCGACATCGACTGGCAGCCGGTGAAGGGCGAGCTGGCCAACAAGGTGCTGCTGCCGGTCTTGGGGGACCAGTACGGCGCGGTGCTGGAGAACGGCGAGCTGGCCCTGGTCTTTCAGGAAGGGGCCTTTTTCCTCCACTACTGGCAGCACCGCTTCCCCATCATCCCCAAGACCTATGTCCAGATCCTGAGCCTGGACCTGCCCGGGCTCACCGCGGCCCTGGGGGAGGATCACCCGGACCTGCAGGAGTATGAAAGCATCATCACCGCGCTGCGCAATCTGCCGCTGTACACCGAGCGGGATCCGGAACGGGTGGCGGAGCGCTATCGGGAGAAAGAGGTGGTGAAAAGGCGTCTCTGGCGTCTCTGGCAGGAAGGTCCGGCGGTCCGCAGCCATATCGACGCCAGTGTGGTCCGGATGAACGGCAGCCCCGGCGACCCGGTCAGCTTCGACCTTCTGGACGCCCTCCTCCGGGAGCAGGTCTACCGCCTGTCCCATTGGCAGGTGGCCATGGAGGAGATCAACTACCGCCGCTTCTTCGACATCAACGCCCTGGCCGCGATCCGGGTCGAGCGGCCACAGGTTTTTGCCGACACCCACCGTCTGGTCCTGTCCCTGATGCGGGAAGGACGGGTCACTGGCCTCCGGGTGGACCATGCCGATGGCCTCTATGACCCGGCCGCCTATCTGCAGCGCCTCCAGGAGGAGTGTGCCCTGGCGGCGGGCCCGCTGCCACCGCCGGTGGACTCGCCGGAGCCTGCCGCCGAGCGGTCCTGTTACGTGGTGGGCGAGAAGATCCTCACCAAGGGGGAGCGGCTGCCCGCCGACTGGCCCATCTTTGGCGAGACCGGCTATGGGTTCCTCAACGCCCTCACGGGGATCTTCGTGGACAGCCGCCAGGCCAAGGCCTTCGACCGAATTTACCGCCGTTTCACCGGCAGCGAGCTGTCCTTCGCCGAGAGCGCCGTGGCCGGCAAGAAGCTGGTCATGCAGGTCTCCATGGCCGCCGAGGTCAACACCCTGGGTCATTACCTGAACGTCCTTTCCGAGATCAACCGCCACACCCGGGACTTCACCCTGCCCAGCCAGATCAAGGCCCTGGTGGAGGTGATCGCCCATTTCCCGGTCTACCGCACCTACATCAACAGCCTGGCGGTGAGCGACCGGGACCGGGGCTACATCGAGCAGGCGGTGGCCCGGGCCCGGCGCCGCAACCCGGCCCTCAACGCCTCCATCTTCGAGTTCATCCGGGATGTGCTCCTCCTGCGCTTCCCCCCGGGCATCAGTGACGAGGAGCGCCGGCGGTGGCTGGACTTCGTCATGCGCTTCCAGCAGGTTACCGGCCCGGTGATGGCCAAGGGCGTGGAGGATACCGCCTGTTACGTGGCCAACCGCCTGACCTGTCTCAACGAGGTCGGCGGTGATCCGGAGCGGTTCGGTCTTTCCCTGGAGGCCTTCCATGGCCAGAACATCGAGCGCAGCCGGGGGGAGCGGCACGGAATGCTGGCCACCACGACCCACGACAGCAAGCGGGGCGAGGATGTGCGGGTGCGGATCGCCGCCCTCACCGAGATCCCGGAGGCCTGGCGGGAGGCGGTGGGCCGCTGGTCTCGCCTCAACCGCCGCCACAAGAGGGCTGTGGAGGGCGGTCTCGCCCCGGACCGCAACGAGGAGTACCTCCTCTACCAGACCCTGGTGGGAGCCTGGCCTCTGGAGCCGCAGGATCGGCAAGGGCAGCAGGTCTTCACCGCCCGGATCCAGGGCTACATGGAGAAAGCGGTGCGGGAGGCGAAGGTGAACAGCTCCTGGATCTCCCCCCATCGCGGCCACGAGGAGGCGGTGGCCGCCTTCGTGGCCGCCATCCTGGACCCGGTCCGCGCCAGCCGCTTTCTGGCCGGTCTCCAAAGGTTCCTGGCCCCGGTCGCCGAGGCCGGCATGGCCTATGGCCTGTCCCAGGCCCTGGTCAAGATCGCCAGCCCCGGGGTGCCGGACCTCTACCAGGGCACCGAGCTGTGGTATCTGCGGCTGGTGGATCCGGACAACCGGCAGCCGGTGGATTTCGAGCTGCGCATGGGGATGCTGGCCGACCTGGAGCAGCGGGAACGGGAGATCGGCACCACCGCCCTGGCCGAGGAGCTGGTCGCCAGCCGCCGTGACGGCCGCATCAAGCTCTTTCTTGTCGCCAGGGCCTTGCGCTTCCGGCGCCAGGAGCGAGCCCTCTTTCAGGAGGGCGCCTATCTTCCCCTCAAGGCGGCCGGTACCGGCGCCGAGTCGGTCGTCGCCTTTGCCCGGGCCCTGGGCGAGTCCCTGGCCCTGGTGGTGGCGCCCCGGCTGGTCATGGGCATGCTGGCGCCCGGTCCTGGGCCCCCCCTGGGCAGCGCCTGGGGAGACACCGCGGTGCTCCTGCCGGAGGGGACCGCAGCGGCCTCGTTCCACAACCTGTTCACCGGCGAGATCGTCGCCGCCGGCCAAAGGCAAGGCCGGGCAGCTTTGCCGCTGGCCGAGGTCCTCGGCCGCTTTCCGGTGGCCTTGCTGGCCAGCCTGCCCTGACCCAAGGCGGCAAGCCACAACGTGATCCATGAAAGGAGGTCATCATGACGACGAAGAGATTGACCATGAGCGGTCTGGCAGCCCTGCTGCTCGTTTGCGCCATGCCTGTCTGGGCCATGAACGGCTCGGGGCTCGAAGAGCTGAGCCTTCGGGTCAACCGGCCGGACGCCAGCCCCAGCTTTCAGATCCTGGACGAGGGCCGGCTGGTGGTCTCGGTGGTGGATGCCCAGCGGGAGGCGGTCCTGGGGCTGACCCGGAACGACTTCATGATCACCAGGGGACCCAAGACCGCTCAGGTCCTGTCCGTGGAGCCCTTGAAGGAGGAACGGCCCCTGGGGCTCAACCTGGTGCTGGTACTGGACAATTCCTATTCCATGGAGCGCCGCCAGGCGGTAGGCCCAGTGCTTGCGGCCATGCAGGAGCTTTTGACCCTGGTCCGGCCCATCGACGACGTGGCCGTCGTCACCTTTGTCGATCCGCGGCCCGGGGGGGGCGCCCCAGGTCCTGACCTGCCCCGGCCTTCCACCCGGGTGTTCCGCTCCGGCGACGCCGCGGCCATCAGCCAGGCCCTGGCCGAGCGCTACTCGGTGGGGATCACCACCGACGGCACCTATCTTAAGGATGCCATGCTGACCGGCCTGGAGATCGCCGCCGCCATGCCGGCCAAGAACCAGAAGTTCATGGTGGTGTTCTCGGACGGGGAGGATATCAACAGCACGATCAAGGAGGCGCAGGTCACGGCCGCGACCGCCGGCCTGGCCAACTTCACCGCCTTTGCCGTGGACTACATGGACCGGCCTGGCCTCGATCCCTTCCTGCAGTCCTTTGTCCAGGACCACCACGGCCAGATCAAGAAGGCCAAAGGGGTGGAGGACTTCCTGCCCATCTTCAAGTCCTTTGCCTCGACCATCTTCCACAAGTACCTGGTCACCTACCGGTTCCTGGCGCCGCCCGCCGGCACCCTGGCCATGGCGCCGGCCGTGGTGCGGATCGAGGAGGTCACGGTGGTCGACAGCTCGCCCATGCTGCCGGCGGTGTACTTCGATGCCGGGTCGAGCACCATCCCCCCCCGCTACGTCACCCTGGCCAGCCAGAGCGAGACCGCCGGCTTTGCCGAGGAGAAGCTCACCGGCACCATGGAGAAGCACCACCAGGTGCTGAACGTCATCGGCCGGCGGCTCCAGCTGTACCCCGAGGCCAGCGTCACCATCGTCGGCTGCAACGCCAACACCGGGCCGGAGAAGGGTGCCCTGGCCCTGTCCCGCAGCCGGGCCGACGCGGTGGCCGCCTATCTGCGCTATGTCTGGGGGATCGAGCCGGCCCGGCTTTCGGTCACGGCCCAGAACCTGCCCGACGCGCCCAGCACCAGCCGGGTGCCGGAAGGGGTGGCCGAGAACCAGCGGGCGGAGATCCGCTCCGACCACCCGGCGATCCTGGACGTCATCAAGAGCACCTATATCGAAGAGGCGGTGGACGCCAAACAGATCCGGGTGATCCCGGCCGTCGAGGCGGAGGCCGGGGTTGCCTCCTGGCAGATGCAGCTCCTGGGCGGGGAGACGGTTCTGGACAGCGTCCAGGGACAGGGGCCGCCGCCGGCGGACTTCACCTTCGGCGTCGAGACCCTGGGCCTCGCCCGTCTGGCCTCCCTGGGCCAGCTTTCCGCCCGGATGGCGGTGACCGACCGGGAAGAGAACCGGCTGCAGTTGGCCACCGGCGTGCCCCTGCGCATCGAGGTCATCCGGCGCCAGGAGCGGATCGCCCAGCGGCTGGACTACAAGGTCATCGAGAAATACGGCCTCATCCTTTTCGAGTTCGACCGCTCCGAGCTCAAAGGCGTGAACGCCATCATCGTCGATCGGGTGGTCAGCCGGGTGGCCGGGCTGCCTCAGTCCCAGCTGGCGATCGTCGGCCATACCGACATGATCGGCACTGACGCATACAACCTGGCCCTCTCCCAGCGCCGGGCCCAGGCGGTCTACGACGCCACCATCCGCTCCGGCGTTGCCGCCCCCGGCCAGATCACCGCCGGCGGCGTCGGCGAGGCCGATCCACCCTACGACAACGCCCTGCCCGAAGGCCGGGCTCTGAACCGTACGGTGATCATTTCCCTGGAGTTCATGGAACGGCAGTAGCCCGCCGGACGGGTCGAGGCGATCATGGGAGATCTTTGCTCCAGCAGGCGGTGGCCTCGGTGGCGCCCGGTGCCCTGCCTACCCCCTGGATCGCGCCCGGCCCCCCGGCCGCTCCGGCCGAGCCCAAGCCCAGGCGCATGGGCCTCCGTTTTCTTTCCTTGACTTCTCCGCTCAGCCTTTCCTAGCCTGACCGTGAGGGCTCCCCTGGGGCCGGCGACCCGAGGCCGGGGAGCGATCCGACAACAGGCTGCAAGGAGGGCATGAATATGGTGCGGAGCGTGAGCACGGGCAGAAGGGACCGGCTGGTCCAGCAGAAGCGGCACGATGCCTATCAGGGCTCAGGGAAGTGGCCGGAGCCAACAGCCTGCGTCGTTTGCGCCTGCGTCTACCAGAATGGGCGCTGGGCCTGGAAAGAGTGCCCAGACGAGGCCCAGCGCATCATCTGCCCGGCCTGCCAGCGGGCGGCCGACAAGTTCCCTGCTGGCGTCATCGAGATCTCCGGCCCGTTCCATGCCAAGAACCGGGGCGAGCTGCTGAATCTGGTGCGCAACGAGGGAGAGAACGAGCGGCGGGAGAGGCCCATGGAGCGGATCATGGAGATTGTCGAGACACCGGAGCAGACCGTGGTTACCACCACCGGTGTTCATGTGGCCCGGCGCATCGGCGAGGCCCTGGCCAGGGCCTACCAGGGCGAGTTCAACTTCCGCTACGGTGATGCCGACAAGACCATCCGGGTTTCCTGGAGCCGTTGAGAGACCGGGCTGGCCAGTAACCGCCCCCGGGCCCGGATTCTGTCGGGCTCGGGTTTTTTTATGCCGAGGGCTCGGGAGCGACGCCAGCCAGTCCGGCCGGGACCAGGTCAATGATCGTGATCTCCGGCGGGCTCAGGAAGCGGATCCGGGGGCCCCAGGTGCCGGTGCCTCGGCTGACATACAGAAAACAGCCATCCACCGGGGCCAGCACCCCGGCGTGCACCGGGTAGTAGAGCCACGTGACAATGCTGAACGGGAAGATCTGGCCCTTGTGGGTGTGCCCGGACAGCTGCAGATCGAAGCGGCCCAGGCTGGCGGGGTGCACCTGGGGCCGGTGCTTGAGGAAGAGGCGGAAGCGTGAGGCCGGCGCCGTCGCCAGCAGCGCCTCCTCCGGCAAGGAAGGCTGCTGGCCAAAGGCGGCGGCAGTGGCGTCGTCGACCCCGGCGACGGCCAGGGGACCGGCTTCCACCACCTCCCCCTGCAGGACCCGGAACCCGGCTCGCCGGGTGAAGTCCAGGGCCTGGTCGACCCCCACGTAGTACTCATGGTTGCCGGTGACCGCAAGCTTGCCCAGGGGTGGGGTCAGGGCGGCCAAATCCGCGGCCAGCTCCGGTAGCCGGTCCATGGGCGCATCAACCAGATCGCCTGTGGAGACCACCAGGTCGGGCCGGGCCGCCTGGACCAGGGTGATGACGTTCTTCAGAAAAGCACGCCGGTTGAGAAGCCCCAGGTGGCAGTCCGAGATCTGGGCCACCCGCAAAGGGCCGTCAGCTGGGGACAGCCTGGTCGTACGGATCGAGACCCTTTCGACCCGGACGTGGCCGGCGGCTACCAGCCCCTGGGTGGTGGCCGCCAGGGCCAGGAGCAGCGGCACGGTCAGAGCAGGTCCAGGCCCCCAGACCGGGAGGGGCCAGCCCGCCAGCCGGCGGCTGGCCAGGAGTACAAGGCGGGTCAAGTCCAGGACTGCAGCAGCGGTCGCGAACAGGAAGACCACCGCCATCCAGGTGTAGCCCATCCAGGCCAAGACGGTGGCGGTCTGCCACCAGCCCCGCATCTCCAGGACGCGAACAGCCACCGGTGCCAGGATCCCCGCCAGGAGCACCAGCAGCACAGTGGCGCGGGCGGCTTTGCCCAGGCACAGGGCCGCCTGCAGCCGCAGGAAGAAATAGGCGTGGAAGGAGCTGAAGACGAGCAAGAACGAGATGAGAAACAGGGGCATGGCATCCTCGATGGGTTTGGCTGAACAGCCGTCGGCACCCGGATTCGATTCCAAGGGGTAACACCACCGGTCTCCCCGAGCAAGCTCTTTGGTGCCGACCGGAGAAGCAACCGGTGAGGTGGATGGTCGCTCCTCGTGCGCTGGCTGGCGCGGCCTGGTCGAGGACCCGACCGGGCGTACCTCCCGGACCGGCGCCAGGCGGGCCGGCCGGTGAGTCTGTCTGCCTTGAGTCTGTAACAGACTGCAGTTCTTGATCAAATTGCAAGCGGTCGCGGGACAGGTGGGTCCCGACTGGTTGACTTTGGAGGTCACCGAAAGTAGCATGGTGCTGGATCCGGGGCGAGCCCAACGGATGGGGAGGGGAGGCGATGCGCGGAGGCAAATGGTGGTGGGGCGTAGCCCTGGCCGCCTGGGCGGCTGGGACGGGGACCGCGGCATCCCAGGAGAGCGTCAGCTCCCTGGACGATCAGCAGCGGGTCGCGGTGACCATCTACAATGACAATCTGGCCCTGGTGCGGGACACCCGGGTAGCCCGCCTGCATCCTGGCCAGAACCGTTTGCTGATTCGGGAGGTCAGTGCTCGCATCCGGCCGGAAACAGCGCTCCTGCGCGGCGTGTCCCCCGGGATCAGTCTGGCGGTATCGGAGCAGAACTTCGATTTCGATCTGCTCACCCCCCAACGGCTTCTGCAAGAATATGTCGGCCGGACCATTCAGGTGGCTCGGCCCCAGCCTGGCTCCGGCGAGGAGGAGTGGGAGGAGGCCGTGGTCCTGGCCGCCACCGATGGCCCGGTCCTGCGGATCGGTGAGCGCATCGAGACCGGCTGGTCAGGCCGGCTCGCCTTTCCCTCCCTCCCGGGCAACCTCCGGGACCGCCCTACGCTGGCCACTACGGTCGAGACCGACTCGGAAGCGCCCCAGCTGTTTCAGCTCAGCTACCTGACGGAGGGGTTGTCCTGGCAGGCGGACTATGTGGCCGAGCTGAGCGCCAACGATGACCGCCTGCAGCTGCACGGCTGGGTGACCCTGACCAACACCAGCGGGGTGTCGTATCGGAACGCCAGCGTGCAGCTGGTCGCCGGAGACGTTCACCAGGCAACCGCAGCGATGGAGCGCTCGGTGCGGCTGCTGGACGACGTCCCTTTGCACCAGGGGGTGGCGCCCGGCAGTGCCCAGGAAGGCCTCTTCGAGTACTACCTGTATCGGCTGGGGCGGCCTACCACCATGGCCGAGAGCCAAACCAAGCAGGTTTCCCTTTTGCAGGTCTCGGATGTGACCTGCACCAAGGAGTACGTCCTGACCGGTGACGATTTCTACTACCGCCGGGCGGTGGGTGACCTGGGGCAGCAGCTCAAGGTGGGTGTTGTCCTGGAAGTGGGCAACCTGGCGGACAACCACCTGGGCCTGCCTCTGCCCCGAGGCGCGGTGCGGGTGTACAAGCAGGATCAACAGGAAGCCCTGCAGTTCCTGGGCGAGGATCTTATCGACCATGTGGCCGAACACGAGGTCATGCACATCAAGGTCGGGGAATCCTTTGATGTCACTGCCTCCAAGCGGCAAACCGACTTCGAAAAGCTGTCCGGCTTTGGCAAATACAACTACGTTTTTGACAGCTCCTACGAGATCGAGATCAAGAACGTCAAGAACCAGAAGGTGACGGTGAAGGTGCTGGAGCCCATGCCCGGCGACTGGGAGGTCGTGGAGGAGAGTCTGACCCACACCAAGGGCGACAGCAACACTGCCCTCTGGCGGCTGCAAGTGCCGGCCCGCACCACCAAGACCCTCACCTACCGGGTGCGGGTGCGTTACTAGGCTTCGACGATTGTGGTTGCTGGCGCTTTTTCTGGTTGACGACAGGAAGACCGTCGGCTACATTCCCAACCTTTGCGCCACGGCAAAAGACCGGGGCAGGAAAATGGCTTCAAGAAAGGGCTTGACAGCCCGAGGCCGACCCAGTAAGTTGCCGACCTTTGCCGCTGGGCCGCTCGGACGGACGGCCGAGTCAACGATCCTTGAAAACTGAATAGCGAGAGTGCGTAGGGCCCTTTTGGAGAGAGCGTCTGTTTTGGGGGGACCCAAATCAGGCGGTAGGGAATCAAACTGGAGAGTTTGATCCTGGCTC
>JBFMBH010000109.1 GCA_040755095.1 Thermodesulfobacteriota bacterium | reverse complement strand
TCAAGGCCGGCCGGGAGGCGGCTGGGCGCCCTGAACGGCCCAGGGCACCCCGGGAAACCAGAAGAATTTTGCCGGAGCCCGGTGGCACGCCATCGGCTCCACCCGCCGGGGGATGAATCCCCCGGCTACCCTGGGGCTGCTCTCGCTGCGCGAGGCTCAGGAATGAACCCTTCCTTGCAGAGCCACGCAGTGGCGTACCAACGGTAGGCCGGCCTTTCAAGGCCGGCCGGGAGGCGGCTGGGCGCCCTGAGCGGCCCAAGGCCCCCCGGGAAGCCAGAAGAATTTTGCCGGAGCCCGGTGGCACGCCATCGGCTCCACCGTCAGGCTGGATGCTTTGGTCCTGCAAGCGGGCGCACAGAGGGCGACGCATGCGTCGCCCCTACGGGAGGATCCATCGGCCGCACGTCGCCACCGATCGTGGGGGAGGCTCATCGCCCACCCCGTTGGCGCGTGGCCCACGTGGCCGAAGCCGCATTGACCGGGCCTGTGCTTATAGCCAGAGGCCCGAAGAGGCCTTGGCAGATCTGGTGAACGATTGAGGAAAGCGTGATCCCGGCTTCTGGCCGCAACCCTTGCGAGGCCTGACCCATGGCTGGCTCCATCTCCATCCTCGGCGTTGGCTCCGGACTCCAGCTCCAGAACATCCTCGACCAGCTCAAGCAGGCGGAGCGGGTGCCCATTCTGCGCAAGGAGGCCAGCAAGCTGGCCATCCAGGACCGGATGAGCGAGCTGGACACGGTGCAGGGTATGCTCCTGGCCTTGAAGGACCAGGCCCTGACCCTTTCCTTGAGCTCCACCTATCTGGGCCGCTCGGTGAGCCTGTCCGACCACGGACCCTTGTCGGTCACCGCCGATTCCGGCGCGGCCACCGGCAGTCACCACCTCAACGTGGTGCGGCTGGCGGCCACCAGCGCCTGGCGCTCCAGCCAGGGCTTTGCCAGCCCATCGAGCTCGGTGAATGGCACCGGCAGCGCCGAGACCTTCAGCTACAGCCTGGGTGGCCGCAGCACCAGCGTCAGTGTCGCCTCGGGGGCCTCTTTGCAGAGCCTGGCCGCTCTGATCAACGACGATCCCGGCAACCCTGGCGTCACGGCCAGCGTCATCACCGACGGCTCCGGCGGCACCCCCTACAAGCTTCTGCTCCAGTCCGGCACCATGGGCGAGTCCGGCCGGGTGACCGTAACCCAGCAGCTCACCGACATCACCATGGACCAGATCACCGGCCAGGTGGCCGGGGAGCTGGACTCCAGCATCGAGGTGGACGGCGTGGCGTTCACCCGGGGCAGCAACAGCTTCAGCGATGTCCTGAACGGCTTTTCCTTCCAGCTCCAGGCCACCGGCGAGACCACCATGACCGTCGAGGCCGATACCTCGGAGATCGGCTACCGGGTGCGCAGCTTTGTCACCGGCTGGAACGACCTCGTCGGGGAGATCAAGGCCAACAGCGGCTACGACACCGAAACCGGCGTCGCCGGCTCTCTGCATGGCGTCACCAGCCTGTCCACCCTCCAGTCCCAGCTCATGGCCGTGGCCACCGGCACGGTGGAGACCGGCGGCGACATCACCTCGCTTTTTGATCTTGGCCTCACCTTCGAGCGGGACGGCACCATCACCCTGGATGACGAGACCCTGGATGCGGCCATTGCCGACCATGCCCAGGAGGTGCAGGACTTGTTGCTGGGCACGGACGAGGTGACCGGCTGGGCCGACCAGGTGAACACGGTGCTCCGGGGCGCCACCCGGGCCAGCGGCGGGCTGGTGCCGGAGGAGAAGGCCACGGCCCAGGCCAGGATCGATCTCATGGACGAGCAGATCACCCAGGCCGAGAGCCGCCTGGAGAAGCGGTTCGAGATCCTGACCCGGCAGTTCCTGGAGTTGGATCGGTACATGAGCACCATGCAGTCCACCTCCACCTATCTGAGCCAGCAGTTCGACGCCATCAACAACCTCTTCAGCAACCAGAACCGGTAGGGGACCCCCATGACGTACGGAGCGGCAGCACGCAGCTATGTCCGGACCCAGATCGAGACCAACACCGACCCCAACCAGCTGGTCCTTCTGCTCTACGATGGCGCCATCCGGTTCCTGGAACAGGCCAGGAGCGGGTGCGCCAAGGAAGACCGGCGGCGGCGGGGGGAGGGGCTGAGCCGGGCCATTGCCATCATCGGCGAGCTGAACGCGAGCCTGAACGTGGAGGCCGGCGGCGAGACCGCCACCTTCCTGCGCAGCCTCTATCTGGCCATGCTGGCGGAGCTGCCCAAGGTGAACCTGGCGAACGACGTGACGATCATCGACCGTTGCTTGCGGTATCTCACCGAGCTGCGGGAGCTGTGGGTGTCGCGGGTGCTGGGCCGGGAGACCGCGGCGGTGCAGCCGGTGGCGGCCGCCAAGCCCGAGCAGGCCAGCCTCTCCTTGTCGGTGTGAACGGCGATGGCTGTGGCAGACGAGCTGGCAGCGGCCTTCACCGACTTCGAGGCCATGCAGGAAAGACACCACCACTTGGTGGAGGAAGGGATCGCGAGCCTGGCCGGCGGCCACGGTGCGCCGCCGGCTGCCGGCCTGTGGCACTGGGAGCGGGAGAAGTCCAGGCAGCGGCTGGCCGCGGCCCTGGATGCCCTCTGGCAGCTGCCCGCCGATGATCCGGCGCGCCGGGAGCTGCTTTCCGCCCAGTGCGCTGACCGCCTGGCCCGGCTCCTGAGCGAGGACCGGCTGCTGGCGGCGCGGATCGGCCAGGCCCGGGAGCTGGTCGGCCAGGAGCTTGGCCGGCTGACGCAGGGCAGGAAGGCACTTGCCGGCTACGGCCGGACCGTCCGGCGATAGCCACCATCACCCCAGGATTCCTGTCGGGGGCAAGCCATGGATGTGAGTCTCGGTGGACTGCTGGCCAGAGCACTGGTAGCGGTCAAGCCCCAAAGCCTGCGGCCCCAGGCGGAGCGCAGCCTGGACCACGCCGCCCAGGCGACCACGCCCGCCCCGGCCGACGGGGAGGTGGACAGCAGCCGGCGGCAGGACGAGGCCAGCCCCCTGGCACCGGCCACCGGCGCCCTGAGCCCCCAGCGCCTGGACGAGATGCTCAACGACCTCAATCAGGCCCTGGCGGAGAAGGAAAGCACCGTCCGCTTCGCCTTCGACCGGAAGGCCGAGCTGCTGGTGGTCCACATCATCGATGACCGCACCGGCGAGGTGATGCGCTCCATCCCCCCCGACCACCTGCGCCGCATCCACGAGACCTTCCAGGCCGGCGGCAAGCTGGCCGGCCTCATGGTAGCCACCCAGGGCTGAACGAACCGCAGAAGGATGGCATTCTCTGAAGCAAAAAGGCTCACAGCAGACTGGACTAGGCATGCACGGACTTGGCTACCAGACGCACACCCAGTGCCCCGCAGACGCGGTTAATGGTGTCAAAGCGCGGCTGCGCGCCCGGTCTGAGCGCCCTGTATAGGGCCTCGCGGGTTATTCCAGCCTCCCGGGCTATTTCGCTCATGCCACGCGCCCTGGCCGCCACACCCAGCGCGTGCGCCAGCTCCGCCGCGTCGCCCTCTTCAATCACGAGTGTCAGGTAAGCGGCAAGGTCTTCCTCGTTTTTCAGATGCTCGGTCAGGTCGAATTCCGGCAGATCCACGATACGAATCTTTTTCGTCATGGCTTACTCCTCAAGAGTGGCCGCGAGCTTCACGGCCGTGGCGATGTCGGCGGTCTGCGTCGATTTGTCGCCGCCGCCGAGCATTACGATCAGCGTCTCACCCCGCTGGACGTAGTACATACGCCAGCCGGGGCCAAAACATTCACGCATCTCGAAGACCCCTCCGCCGACCGGCTTCACGTCGCCCAGCTGGCCGCGTTGCGCCCTGTCCAGACGTCGGGCTAACGGATGCGGGTCATGCGGTCTTTCAGCCTCCGCAACCAGGAATCGAAAGTCGGGAGCGTCCTGATAGTGTACATGGCAGAAGTGTAATCAAACGGCTACAGAATGGCAAGATGGCGCTGACCAGAGCGAACCGCAGAATGTCCAACAAGGAATTTCGAAGGTCGAAGGGACCGGCAGTTGACGTTTCAGATCCGTGCTGCCGGTCCCTGCTGCTGTTGGACATTCCTTGTTCGATATTCGATATTCACTCCTGCCGGTCCCTTCTGTCGTTGGACATTCCTTGTTCGACATTCGATATTCGCTCTTCTTCCCGGTCCGCCCGCCGGCCGAACAGGCGCACCGCCAGGATACCCACCTCGTAGAGCACGACCAGGGGCAAGGCCATCAGGAGCTGGTTCACCACGTCCGGGGTCGGCGTCAGGATGGCAGCGACCACGAAGGCGATGAGGATGGCGTACTGGCGGTGCCGGGACAGAAAGGCCTGGTCGACGATCCCGAAACGGGCCAGCGTCACCAGGGCGATGGGCAGCTCGAAGACGAGGCCAAAGGAGAAGAGCAGGCGGATGGCCAGGGAGAAGTACTCCTTCACGGCCGGCAACGGGGTGAGGTAGTCGGTGGCATAGCCCAGGAGGAAACGGAAGGCCGGCCGGAAGACGACCCCGTAGCCGAAGGCAGCGCCGCCCACGAAGCAGAGGGCGGAGAGCAGGCTGAAGGGCAGGAGGATCCGCTTTTCGTGGCGGTAGAGGCCGGGGGCCACGAACCACCAGATCTGCCAGAAGACCACCGGACTGGCCAGGAAGACCCCGCCCACCAGGGCCAGCTTGAGGTAGAAGAAGAAGGCGTCCTGGTAGGAGGTGAAGATGAGGCTGGATCCCTCGGGCAGCACCGCAAAGAGCGGCCGGAAGAACCAGTCACCCAGGGTCTCCGCCTGGGAATAGCAGGCCAGAAACCCCGCCGCCACCGCCGCCAGGGAGATGACCAGGCAGCGGCGCAGGTCGGTCAGATGATCGGTCAGGGGCAGCTGGGTCTCATCCATGGGCGCTTCGGCCTCGCTCCGGGCCTGCCAGCTGCCACAACGGGCGCTTGCGGCGGATGGCCCTGGCAGGCAGGAAGTCCCACAGCACCCCGGCCGGCTGCGGTCTGCCATGGGACAGGGCCACGAGGCCCGGGGGCGACAGCCAGCCGTCCACCGCCACATCCCAGGGATCCTGGGGCAGGGCCTCGGCCACCAGCTGGTCCGGGGACCCCACCGCCACCACCGGCGTGCTGGCGTCCACGGCTCCGGCCTGACGGAGGATGGCGTAGGCCAGATCGAAATGGCCCTGGCCATCCCCCAGCCTGCTGCCGTCCGGCCCCACCGCCAGGGCGTCGGTGACCAGAAGATCCACGGCCTGTCCCGGCAGGTCCCGGACGTCCAGCCGCTGGCCGTAGCGGGCCAGGCCGGCGGCGCTCACCGCTGCCGCCAGCTCCGGGAAGGGGATCCCCTGGCGGCGCAACCGGTAGAAGCCCTCCTTGAGACCCGCCCCGGCCACCAGCAGCTCCTTGCCGTCCACCAGGGCGTTGATCCGGATCTGGGCAAGGCCTGGCACCGGGCAGACCAGGAGGCGCTGGGCCTCCCGGTACCAGGGCAGGCGCCGCAGCCCCTGGGCCAGGCGGCCCCACTCCGCCCGCGCCAGGCCGGGCAGGGAGCTGAGCTGACGCCGGGCTTCTTCCTTGGTGGATGGCAGCATCGGGAAAGGAAAAGCCGGTGGACCGCAGCTGCGGCGGGCCACCGGCGGCAGGCCGGAGAGGGCGGTGATCAGAGGGAGGTCCTGGCCTTGGCGGCCCGACCGCTGCCGGTATCGCTGCTGGCCACCAGCCGGGAGCCATCCAGGACGGCAAAGCCATGCTCCACCAGGTCCGCGATGTCCGGCCACATGCGGTCGCTGCCCAGCATGGCCACGATCACCTCCCGGCCGTGCCGTTCGAACTTGCCGACATAGGTCTTGCGGGCGGCCTGGGTGTAGCCGGTCTTGCCGCCCTCGGCACCGGCGATCTGCCAGAGGGCCCGGTTGTGGCTGCGCAGGGCCTTGCCCTCCCGGGTCGTGGCCATGCGCTGCCCCATCACCTCGGCGAAATCCCGGTCGGCCATCAGCCGGCGGAACATCACCGCCAGGTCGCGGGCCGTGGTCTGCTGGCCGGACGCGGTGAGGCCGGTCGCGGTGCGACAGACGGTGTTGCCCGCGCCCAGCTCCCGGGCCAGGGCGGTCATCCGGCCGGCAAAGGCCGTCTCGGAGCCGGCCACCCGCTCGGCCACCGCGACGCTGGCATCGTTGGCCGACTCCAGGAGCACGGCGTTGACCATGTCCTCGGCCCGGTACACCGCGCCCGCGGTGAGATCGACCTTGGAGCGGGGCTGGCTGGCAGCCCAGCGGCTGACCCGAACCCGATCCTCATCCCGGAGGCTGGACAGGGCCAGGTAGCCGGTGAGGATCTTGATGGTGCTGGCCGGCTGCCGGGGCAGATCCGGCGAGCGGGCGTAAAGGATCTCCCCGGTCTCCCCGTCCATGACCACGGCGCTGGCCGCCGACAGCTTGCCGCCCAGGGGATCACTGGCGGCAGCTGCTTTGCCCTTCAGGGAAGAGCCGGTACTGACCGCCGCCGCGGGCAGCTGGCGGCTGGCCACCTTGGTGCTGGCGGTCTGGCCCTTGGCCTTGCTGCGCGCCTTTGCCGACTTGGCCGGTGCCTTGGCTTTCTTGGCCGCGGCCTGGCGGCTGCCGGTCTTGGCAGCTGATTTGGACGCGGTCTTGGATGCGGCCTTGGGCTTGGCCTTGGCAGCCGCCTTGGACTCGGCCTTGGCGGCGGCCGCCCCGGCCGCCGGAGCGAAGCCGGGCACCACCAGGGCAAGGATAGCCAGGAATAGGGCCAGTCGTCGGGCGAGATGTCTCATGGAGTCTCCTTCACAGTCCGGTCCGTTCGCTGCAGGCAGGCCTGTCCTGTCTCCTTATAGTCAAAGGGTCGTGCCAAAATCAAGTAGAAAATGACCTTTTGTGCTCATCCCATTGTTCTTGTGTTCCTTTTGTCATCCATTGACATCAGGCACTACATGTGGTGGACAGGAAGATAAAGCGCCACAATATAAAGGATCGAGCCGCTTTTACCCTTCTTTTTTTCTCGGATTACCCTATGCTGGAGGCAGCCATGACCCGTCTTCTTCCACCCGCTACCGGTCCCTGGGGCAGCGCTGTTCTGCCCCTGGGCGCCTTTTTTGTCTATGCCCTGGCCCAAAGGGATGCCATCGGCCACCTGAGCTTCACCCAGTCGGGCCACGACCGGGCGAAGGCGAGGCTTGCCGCTGCCGGCCTGCCGGTGCTGGCGGCAGCCGGCTGGCCGATCCTGGCCGACCTGCACCACCAGGGCCAGGAGTATCTGGCCGGCCGGCGCCAGGCCTTCTCCCTACCGGTGGGCGGCCCCTTTCTGGCTGCCGGCACCCCGTGGCAACAGGCAGTCTGGGCCGCCCTCCGCCGCATCCCCTACGGCGCCACCGCCACCTACGGCCAGATCGCCGTAGCCATCGGCCGGCCCACCGCCGCCCGGGCCGTGGGCGCCGCCTGTGCCGCCAACCCGCTAGGCCTTTTCATCCCCTGCCATCGGGTGAATGCCGCCCGCGGCGACGGCGGCTTTGCCGGCGGCCTGGCCTGCAAGCGCTTCCTCTTGAGCCTGGAGGCAAAAACGACCCCATGACCGCTCTCAGTGCCAATGCCCAGTTCGTCCTCCGCCGCCGCTACCTGCGAAAGAATGACCAGGGCGAGGTAATCGAGACCCCTGGCGAGATGTTCCGGCGGGTGGCGCGGGCGGTAGCCCAGGCGGACGAGCCGTACGGCGGCGCGGCCGCGGTGGCGGCGGCCGAGGACCGCTTTGTCCAGCTCATGGAGGACCTGGACTTTCTGCCCAACTCCCCGACCCTGATGAACGCCGGCCGCCGGCTGGGGCAGCTGGCGGCCTGCTTCGTTCTGCCGGTGGAAGACAGCATCGAGGACATCTTCGAGACCCTCAAGCACACCGCCATCATCCACAAGAGCGGCGGCGGCACCGGCTTTTCCTTTTCCCGGCTGCGGCCGGCCCGCTCGGAGGTGCGCTCCACCAGGGGGGTCTCCTCCGGGCCGGTCTCCTTCATGCGCATCTTCGACATCGCCACCGAGACGATCAAGCAGGGCGGGGCCCGGCGGGGCGCCAACATGGCGGTGCTGCGGGTGGATCATCCGGACATCGAGGCCTTCATCGCCGCCAAGGAGGACCCGACCGCCCTGGCCAACTTCAACCTCTCGGTTGCCGTCACCGACGACTTCATGGCCCGGGTGAAGAGCGGCTCGCCCCTGCCCCTGGTTGCCCCGCATACCGGCCAAGCCGTGGCTGCGCTGCCCGCCGCGGCCCTCTTCGACCGCATCGCCCAGGCGGCCTGGCAGGGGGGCGAGCCGGGCCTCATCTTCATCGACCGCATCAACCGCGCCTCCACGCTGCCGGGCCTGGGCCCGATCGAGGCCACCAACCCCTGCGGCGAGCAGCCCCTCCTGCCCTACGAGTCCTGCAACCTGGGCAGCCTGAGCCTTAGCCGCTTCCTGGCCGGCGGCCGGATCGACTACGACCGCCTGGCCGCGGCGGTGGCCACCGCGGTCCATTTCCTGGACAACGTCATCGATGTCAACGTCTACCCCCTGCCCGCCATCGCCCAGGTCACCCTTGCCAACCGCAAGATCGGCCTCGGGGTCATGGGCTTCGCCGACCTCCTCATCGGGCTGGGCATCCCCTACGACTCCGAGGCCGCGGTGCGGGTGGCCGAGGAGGTCATGGGCTTCATCGACCAGGAGGCCAAAAGGGCGTCGGCGTCCCTGGCCAAGGAGCGGGGAAATTTCCCCAGCTACCGGCACAGCATCTGGAACCGGCCGGAAACCCCGTTCATGCGCAACGCCACCCAGACCACCGTGGCCCCCACCGGCACCCTGTCCATCATTGCCGGCTGCTCCAGCGGCATCGAGCCCCTGTTCGCCCTGGCCTTCACCCGCCATATCCTGGACGGCGAGCGGCTGCCGGAGGTCCACGCCGGCTTCCAGCAGCGCCTCGAAGCGGAGGGGCTGTGGAGCGAGGCCCTCCAGGAGCGGGTGCTGACCCGGGGCAGGATCGGCGACGAGGCTGGCCTGCCGGCGGAGCTGACGCGGCTGTTCGCGACGGCCCTGGAGGTGGCGCCGGCGGCCCACATCCGCATCCAGGCCGCCTTCCAGCGCCATACCGACAACGCGGTGAGCAAAACCATCAACTTCCCGGCCGAGTCCACCCAGGAGCAGATCCGGGACGCCTATTGGCTGGCGCACGAGGAGGGACTGAAGGGACTGACCATCTACCGCTACGGCAGTCGCCGGGAGCAGGTCCTAAGCGTGGAGGCCGCCGCGCCGACCCCGGACGGCATCGGCCCGCGGCCGCGGCCATCCCGCACCTACGGCCTCACCGAGCGCCTGAAGACCGGCTGCGGCAACCTCTACGTGACGGTGAACTCGGATCAGAAGGGGGTGTGCGAGGTGTTCGCCAGTATGGGCAAGACCGGCGGCTGCGCCTCGTCCCAGATCGAGGCCATCGGCCGGCTGACCTCTCTGGCGCTCCGCTCCGGGGTGTCGCTGGCTGCCATCGGCGAGCAGCTGGCCGGCATCCGCTGCCCGTCGCCCATGTGGCAGAACGGCGAGGTGGTGCTCTCCTGCCCGGACGCGGTGGCCAAGGTGGTGGCCAAGATCACCGGCGACCGCTTCCAGGCCGGCTTCCTGGGCCGGGGCGCCTGCCCGGACTGCGGCGGCCCGCTGGACCACGAGGAGGGCTGCCTGGCCTGCCGCGCCTGCGGCTTCTCTCGCTGTCTGTAGCAGCGGGAGAAGCCGCAGGCTGGACCGTATGGACTTGATGGACGTTATGGACGAGATGGACCCCGGGACCGGCTGTCCATCCTGTCCATGGTGTCCATACTGTCCATACCGTCCATCCAGCTACAGCAGATCCATGACCGCCCGTCCCACCTGATCCAGGGGCACCACCCGGTCGACGGCGCCCATCTCGATGGCCTCCCGGGGCATGCCGAACACCACACAGGAGGCCTCGTCCTGGGCGATGTTCCTGGCCCCGGCCTCCTTCATCTTCAGCATGCCCTGGGCCCCGTCCTTGCCCATGCCGGTCAGGATGACGCCGACGGCATTGGCCCCGGCGTAGACCGCCACCGAATTGAAGAGCACATCCACCGACGGCCGCTGGTGGCAGACCATGGGGCCGCTCTTGACGTTGACGTAGTAGCGGGCGCCACTGCGACGCATGACCATGTGGAAGTTGCCCGGTGCGATCAGGCAGGTCCCGGGCACCACCGAGTCCCCGTCCTCCGCCTCCTTGACCCGGATCTGGCACAGGCCATCCAGCCGTTGGGCGAAGGAGGACGTGAAATGGGCCGGCATGTGCTGCACGACCACGATGCCGGGCATGGTGGGCGGGAACTGGGTGAGGACGGTGGTCAGGGCCTCGGTGCCGCCGGTGGAGGCACCGATGGCCACCACCTTGTTGGTGGTCTGGGCCAGGGCCGTTCTGGGCACCAGGAGCTGGGAGCGGCCCGTGCCTTTGGCGGCGGCCTGAGCCAGCCGCTGCCGGACGTTGACCCGGGACGCCCCCCGGATCTTCTCCGCCAGCTGCACGCTCATGTCGCCCACCGAGTAGGCGGAGCCGGGCTTGGAGATCACCTCCACCGCACCGATCTCGATGGCTTCCAGGGCCAGGGCGCCCCCTTCCCGGGTCAGGGAGGAGACGATGATCACCGGCAACGGGTAGTACTTCATGAGCTTGCGCAGGAAGGTGATGCCGTCCATGCGCGGCATTTCGATGTCCAGGGTGACCACGTCCGGCTTCAGCGCCACGATCTTGTCCCGGGCCACATAGGGGTCCGGCGCCGTTCCCACCACCTCGATATCCGGCTCCCGGCTCAGCTCCTCGCTGAACACCCGGCGGACGATGGCGGAATCGTCGATCACCAGCACCTTGATCTTCTGCATAGAATGCTCCGCGCCCTGCAAGCCGCCATCAGGCGGTCCAACCGTTTCCCGGCCGCACCTGCCGCGGTGCCTCATCAACCCTCGGGCATGGCAAGGTGGATGATCAAAAGGCCATGCTCGGTCTTGAAGACGCACTGGTGATCACGGTCATCCACCGCCGGCTCCTGCAGGATATCGGCTACCGGGGTCACCACCGGGATCCCCAGGACGTACTCCCCCTCCGGGTCGATCTGACCCAGGAAGCCACCGCCTACCATGTTGGCTGCCTCCCGGCAGGTATCCTGGATCTGCTGCTCGGAGACCTCGGACCGGTCGATGCCCAGAAAGTTGGTGGTGACCATCCGGGCGAGGGGCACGGGCATGAACAGGGTGAGGGCACCACCGCCCTTGCCGGTGAAGCTGACCACCGCCTTCACATAGCGATGCCTGGTCGCCCAGTCCAGGTCCGCGGGCAGGCTGTGCAGGCGGCTGAAGAAGATGTAGTACATGGTCTCGAAGACCTGGGCCGCGGTCTCGCTCAAGAGATTGCGCATCCGATTGTCCATGATGTCTCCCCGTTGGGACCTTGGCTTCTGGTCAGAAGTCCATGCCGTCGTCGTCACCACCGGCCAGAGGCACGGCGGACGGCTCGCGATCATAGGCCGCGGCCAGGACCTCGTCCAGGAGCTTCTTGATCGTCTCCGGCTGAAAGGGCTTGCGAACGTAGCCCGCCACGCCCAGACGCTGGGCCTCCGCCATGCGCGCCTGGCTGGACTCGGTGGTGATGAGGATGACCGGGATGTTGCGAAGCTCCGGGCTGCCCTTCAAGGCGCGCAGGAACTCCATGCCCGACATCTCCGGCATGTTGATGTCGGACAAGATGACATCCACCCAGGACTCCTCCAGCAGCTGCAGGGCCTCCCGGCCATTGCTGGCCTCCAGGAACTGCCCCACCGGCACGCCGGCCATGGTCACCACCTTCTTGACCACTGCCCGCATGGTTTCGGAATCGTCTGCTACCAGGATGTTGAAGGCCATAGTCCTTTACCCCATTCTCTCCCCCACCGCCGGCGCTCCTGCCGCGGTGTCACTCTGCCGCCGAATCCCTGGCCGAAGATCCCCCTCTCATTCCAGGGCGAAGAATTCCTTGGCCTGAGCCAGCCGCGCCACCAGCTCCGCCATCGAGATGTCCAGGCGCTCCTCGGTGAGGGCGAACCGCCCCAGCCCCTCCCCCTGGATGTGGCCGGTCAGACCGTCCGCACCAACGCCGATGCCCATGGATACCACCAGGGCGTTGGCCAGGGCAACCAGGGCGCTCAAGGGCTCGCCAGCCAGCACATCCAGATCGTGGTGCCGGCGTACCGCCTCCACCACCTCGTGGGGGAGCTTCCAGCGCTCCAGGATCACCCCTCCCAGCTCGGCATGATTGATCCCCAGAACCTCCAGCTCGGCGGACACAAAGGACACCTTGTCCCGGAGCACCCGGATCATGATCGCCCTGAACTCCTGCTGCACAAAGCTCGACAGCACGGTCTTGCCGATGTCGTGCAGGAGGGCGGCGGTGTAGGCGGCGTTGCCGTCCACCCCCGGGATCTCGGCTATGAGCACCTTGGCCATGATGCCGCAGGCCACCGAATGCTGCCAGAGCTCGCCTTCATCAAGGTCATAGCCGCCGGTGCTGGCCTGGAAGAAGCGGGCGCAGCTGCCGGCCACGATGATCTCCCTCAGGGTATCCTGGCCCAGCAGCACCAGGGCCTCCTCCAGGGACGAGACCTTGCGGGCCAGCCCCACATAGGCCGAGTTGCACATCCGGAGCACGTTGGCGGTGATGGCCTGATCGAACTCCACCACCTTGGCCAGCTCCGGCACGGTCACATCCGGGTTGTCCAGCATCTCCATGATCCGGCGGGCAACCCGGGGAAAAGGCGGAATGCTGTCCACCCGCTTGAGGATGGCCTCGATCTGACTCATAGCTCAAACTCCCCGCGACCGGAAACCTTGAGCCGGGTGAACCCATCATTGACCGTCAGGCTGATGGTGCGGTTCACCATGCCGCCGATGTCCTCCTTGGCGACCATCACGTTGTTCTTCCAGAAGATCTTGCGCATGGCCATGTAGTTGCGCTTGCCGATGTTGAAGAAGCCCGAGGAGTCCATGAGCTGGGAGGCGCCGGCCACCTTGACCACGATCCGGTTCTTGGCCGCGCCCAGGCGGTAGGCCTCCTTGAAGAGCCGGGGGATGCCGCTGTCGGCGAACATGAAGGGATTCTTCTCGGCCTTCACCTTGTCCAGGGCGGAATCCGGCAGCATGTAGTGCAGAAGGCCGCCCACCTTGGCCGCCGGATCCCAGATGGCCACACCGATACACGATCCCAGGGAGTAGGTGATCAATACCGCCTCCGGATCGTTCGACACCTTCATGTCCGCTATGCCGACGACGATTCTCATTGCCTTCCTGTACCTGCTGGCGGTGGTGCCGGCGATCCCTTCACTTCCGATAGACCGTGGTCGCCACCTGCCGGAAGCTGTGCCGGATAAAGGTCAAGCTCTCGGAGTGACCGATAAAGAGATGGCCATCGGGCAGGAGCGCCCGGTGGAACTTGTCGATCAGGGCCTGCTGGGTCGCCTGATCGAAGTAGATCATGACGTTACGGCAGAAAATGACATCGAAGGCCTCGGTCCAGGGGAATGGATCCATGAGGTTGAAGCGCTGGAAGGTCACCTGCCGCCGCAGATCCTCCCGCACCTTGACCAGGCCCTCGCTGCGACCGACCCCTTTCTTGAAGTACCGCAGCAGCAGCTCCCGCGGCACCTTGCTGATCTGGTCCTGGGAATAGACGCCCCGGCTCGCACGGTCCAGCACCCGGGTCGAGATGTCGGTGCCGGTGATCCGGTAGCGCCAGCCGGGCTGCTGGCGGAAATACTCGGCCAGCACCATGGCCATGGTATAGGGCTCCTCACCGGAGGAGCAGGCCGCCGACCAGAGGGTCAGCTCCCGCCGGTGGTCCCGCAGGCGCCCCGTCAGCTCCGGCAGCACGGTCTGCACCAGGCAATCGAAGTGGTCCTGCTCCCGGAAGAAGCTGGTGAAATTGGTGGAGACGCTGTTGATGAGCTCCACCAGCTCCTGGCCGGAATCGTCGCTGGTGACATACTGGAAGTAGTCGTCAAAGGACGCGAAGCTTCCTGCCCGGAGCCGCTTGGACAGGCGGGCGTTCAGGAGGGCCTTTTTCTCGTCCCGCAGATAGATCCCCGTCAGCCGGTAGACCAGGGAGCTGAATTTGCGGAACTGCTCGTCCGTCAGCGGCTCGTAGGTCCAGCTGAAGCCCGATGCCGGCTGGGACGCCCGTTCCGTGGCCATGGCGGGGACAGAGGACCTGGCCACAGGGGGTGCCGGGCTGTGCCGCCGCAAGCCGGGGCTCAGATGGCCTCGATCCGCGCCAAGTCTCCCTGGCCGAGGATGCGGTCGATGTCCAGCAGGATCTTGACCTTGCCCTTGATCTTGGCCATGCCGAGGATATAGGCGGTGTCGACGCTGGAGCCGAAGGACGGCGGCGGCTCGATCTCCTCAGCCGTGATGTTCAGGACCTCCGACACCGAGTCCACCACCATGCCGACCTGGATGGAGCCAGCCTGGCTGCGGATCTCCACCACGATGATGCAGGTGCGCTCCGAGTATTCCTTGGGCTCCATCTCGAACTTGAGCCGCAGATCCAGGACCGGGATCACTCGGCCTCGCAGGTTGATCACCCCTTTGACGAACTGAGGCGTGTGGGGCACCGGCGTGATCTCCATGATGCCGATGATCTCCCGGACCTTGAGGATGCCCAGCCCATATTCCTCATTGCCAAGAGCGAAGGTGAGGTACTTGCCTTCCAGCTCCCGCACCCCCTCCAACTCCCGGGCTGCCCTGGCTGCTGCCTGCGCCATACGGAATTCCTCCCTTGGTCTTGCGACGCTTTGCTCCAACCGCCTTCACCGATCCAGATCGCCGGCCTGCCCCTGGGCGGAATCGAACAGACCGGCCAGGTCCAGGATCAGCCCCACCCGGCCATCCCCCAGGATGGTGCCGCCGGCCACGCCCTTGATATCGGTCATGTAGCCGCCCAGGCTCTTGATGACCACCTCCTGCTTGCCCAGGAGCTCATCCACCAGGAGCGCCCGCAGCTCGCCTTCATTCTCCACCACCACCACCAGGCCCGCCGCCGGATCGGTGGCCTCGGGGTTGGGCACCCCGAAGACGCTGTACAGGCGAACCAGGGGAATCAGGTTGTCCCGGATGAGGAGGGCTTCACCCCGCCGGTGCACCGTCTGGTACATCTCCAGGGTGGGCTTCATGGACTCCTGGATGTTGATGGTGGGGATGATGTAGCGCTCATTGCCCACCCGGACGATGATGCCGTCAACAATGGCCATGGTCAGGGGCAGGCGGATGGTGAAGGTGGTGCCGTTGCCGGCCACGCTGTCCACCTCCACCTTGCCCCGCAGCTTCTCCACCGCCTTCTTGACCACGTCCATCCCCACCCCGCGGCCGGAGACGTCGGTAATCGTTTCGGCGGTGGAAAAGCCGGGCATGAAGATAAGATTCTGGATCTCGGCCGGGGACAGGGCATCCTCTTCCCGGATGACGCCACGCTCGATGGCCTTCTTCCGGATGCGCTCCACGTTCAGCCCCTGCCCGTCGTCCACGATCTCGATGACGATATTCCCCCCCCGCTGGAAGGCCCGGAGCTGCACGGTGCCCTGCTCCGGCTTGCCCTGGCGCCGGCGCTCCTCCGGCAGCTGCACCCCATGGTCCACCGAGTTGCGGATCATGTGCACCAGAGGGTCGTAGATGGAATCCACCATGTTGCGGTCGATCTCGGTCTCCTCGCCGCTCATAACGAGATCCACCAGCTTGCCGGACTTCTTGGACAGGTCCCGGACCAGGCGGATCATCTTCTGGAAGGTCTGGCGGATGGGCACCATGCGCATGGACATGGCGGTCTTCTGGAGCTCGGAGGTGATGCGGGCCAGCTGGGAGAAGTCCCGGATGAGCTTCTGGTCGGTGAGCCGGGCGACCAGCGGATTGAAGCGCACCTGGGACTGCATGATCACCAGCTCGCCCACGGCATTCACCAGGTTGTCGAGCTTGTCCACATCCACCTTGATGGAGCTGCCCACCCCGGATCGACCGCTGCTGCCGGCCGCCGGCGCCTCGGCAGCGGGGGCCGGCCGTTCGGCGGCCCGCTCCCGCCGCTCCGCCGGGGGCGGCGGCGCAGGGGAAAGAG
>JBFMBH010000108.1:5926-16269 GCA_040755095.1 Thermodesulfobacteriota bacterium | reverse complement strand
GCGGCAGCTGCCGCTGGCAAGGCCGTCCTGGTGCCGGGTGTCTGGAATCCCTCAGGCGATGGCGAGGCGCCGCCGCAGGCTGAGGAGAGCGAGGGCGCCGGCGCCCAGCTGCCAGGCGGTACCGGGCAACGGCACGGCGGCGGTGTTGGTGAGCCGCAGATCCGAGACCGGGAAGCCGAAGCCGCTGTTGCCAAACTCCTCGCCATTGACGATCGCCAGGAAGTTCACCGAATCCCCGGCCCAGGACAGGGTGGGCCGCCGGTCGAAGGTGAAGGTGGCGAAGGTGTAGTCGGCGGCAAGAACGGCGCTCACCGGCAAGAGCGAGCCGCCGGTGATCGTCAACTGGCTGCCGTCGTCCACGTAGGGACCCATGATGTCGGTGAGCGGCGGGGGTGGCGTTTCCACGGCACCGGTGACGTTGGCCCCGGCGTAGTTGATGACCAGGGAGTACATGTCCAGGGTGATCGTCTCCGGCGTCGCGTCGTTGGTGTCATACTTGATCTCGTACGACAATGGGGTAGGCCCCTGGGCGATATCGAAGCTCCAGGCCTGGGCCGCGCTCCGGTCAGTGGCCAGGCAGGCCAGGGAGATCATGCTGATGGCCAGTGCTCTTCTCATCGTGCTCCTCCTTGGATAGGCTTTGTCCAGGACCCCTTTGGGGGCGGTCACATGACCGGTGCGGCTACTGGATCTCGATCTCGGCGGATGCCGACCGCATTTCCACCGGCGGACCCTGGCCGACGTCGGTCCACAAGGCCTCCAGGGCCGAGCCCCAGGTGGTGTGGCCCGCCGCATAGTTGCCACCGGCCGGCAGGTTGCGGGCCCGGCCGCCGTGGGCCTGGGTCGGCTCCTGGTCATGGGTCTTGAGGAAGTCGACGTACTCCCGGTTGAAGGTCTGGTAGTAGAGGGTGGCGGTGACCCGCACCTTGCCGGACACGTTCGCCGGCAGGGTGAAGCTGTACGCGGTCTCGTCCCAGTTCTGCCCGTCGGCGTACAGATTCTCCGGGATGATGAAGGCGCCATCCGCCTGGTAGGCCGCCTTGTTGTAGCCCCGGGGCGGGATGCGGTTGTCCTTCTTGATGGTGTTCATGAGCACGAAGCGGAACTTCTTCTGGTCCGGGGGCAGGAAGCTGTAGCCCTCGGCGTCGGTCACCTGCTCGTAGACCTTGGTCACGCCCGGGGTACGCTGCAGCTGGCCGCTGGCATCAAGAACCCCGTCCTCGAAGATCACGGCGCCGCCCTCGTCCGTGGCCCGGATGTGGATCCACATCTGCCGGCCTTCGATATAGCCGGTGGGCAGCTTGTGGCCGGTCAGGTTCTCCACCCGCACCGTCACGCTCACCTGCTCGCCGGGGCTTGCCACCAGGGCGGCCGGGGTCATGGTCACCGCCGCCGCCGCATCCCGCATCAGCTGGCGGTTCGCCTGCTCCGCCTGCATGAGGGCCGCTGTCTTGCTGGTGGCAAGGGGCAGGCCGCGATCCAGCCACTTCTGATCCAGATCGCCCCAAAGCAGATCCAACCCCGGATAGAGCAGCCAGGTCTGGGCACCCTTGAACTGCATGGGCTCATGGCAGTGCTGGCAGGGGGTCGTCTGCCGGAAGTCGCTCCAGTACCATTCCGTGAAGGTCCGCTCGATGGGGTGCAGCATATCGGGGATGGCCCCGTCCACCACGGTCTGGGTCTTGATGAAGGGGTTGGTCACGTCGTGGCAGCTGCCGCACAGATTGGCGCTGTTCTGAAAGGCCGCATTGCCCTCCGGGCTCGGCAGGGTATCCAGGTCCCCGAAGACGTTCTCGGTCTCCACAAAGAAGCCGCCGTTGCCTGCCGGGATGATGCTGCCGTCGTACCGGGAGACCCGCTTGTAGTTGTCCTTGGCCCGGTGGCAGAAATCGCACTGCACGCCCTCCATCTCCGCCTCGGATTCGACGGTGATGTCGAAGCCGGCATGGCCAGGCTCTTCGAGGAAGGCCGCGCCCCAGAACTGGCCGTTCAGGAAGGAGAAGGCCGCGGTGGGCGGCTCGGAGTGGGCCTCCAGCCAGCCCACCGGCGAGTGGCAGCGCAGGCAGATGTCCGCCGCCACCGGCAGCTTGTCTTCGGGCTGCAGGGAGCCGTCGGCGGCCCGGTAGATGTCCTTTTCCAGCTTGTTGGCCCGCAGGAAGCGGCCGAGGGGCGAGCGGGGCTGATTGGGCTGGCCGGGCAGGGAGTTGATGAAGGTGATGAGGTCCTGGTTGGCGACACTCAAGGTGGCGAAGAACCCCGGATCCCGGATGGCGTTGGCCATGATGTTGCCGGCCCAGTCACGGTAGAAGCCCTCCGGCGTGTCGAAGCGGGCCGGTGCCCGGAAGCCGTCGGTGATCGGCGCCAGCGACTGGCCCTGGTCGTTGGGCAGCATCTTCCTTTTGAGGATCACGTAGTCGTTGAGGTTGACCACCCCGTCGCCGTTGATATCCCCCGGGATGCCAACCCCGGTCTTGAGGAAGTTCGCCTTCAGGATGAAAAAGTCCGCGAGATCGAGCACCCCATCGTGGTTGAGGTCCGCATCATCGATCGCGCCGCGGGGCTGGGTGGAGTCCTGGGCCGTGATCTGCGCCCCCTGGACCTCCAGCGCCCCTCCGGCCATTGCCAACGACAGCACAGCAGCCAAGACCGTTCTTCGTCCCATGTTTCTCTCCTCCTTGCCATCGGGTGTTGTTGACGCACCGGCATCGCGCCAGTGGCCCCGGTCTTGCCAGGGGACCACGGCCGTCCTGCCGGCGCGCCGCTTCGGCCTGCCCTGTCCCGCCGCACCTCCGGACAGCTTTCAGGCGTGCAGGCACCTCGTAGTGGCGCAAGAGCAAGCCGCGTGCCATGGAGGGAGGAGACGGAGGAGGCGCCGATCCAACACCTGGAAAAGACGACGCAATCCGCCGGAGCAACCGGTGCTGGCCCCGGGGAATGGCCTGGTCCTGACTGGCGGGAACGGTCCTGGCGGGCGGGATTACGGTCCTGGGGTGGAAGACAGGGGGTTGGCTTCGACCGTGCGGATCCGCACCGGTCGTCAGGGGGGCTCAACGATACCCAGGAGGGATGGCGTCAGGCGATCCGGGCCACCCACGGGCAACCAGGGCGCCTGCCAGAGATGGCACCGGCACCGGGGGGCTCATCGCCACCCCATGGGCAACAGCCGAGACCGGCCAGGTCTTTCCCCCCGAGGTGCGGGCCGAGATCTTTCGGCTGTCCCAGGGCCAGCCCTGGCTGGTCAATGCCCTGGCCCGGCAGGTCGTCGAGGAGGAGCTGGCAAGCGCCTCACCCTGGTGGGAATGCAGGCTGACCACATCAGCTCGCCGCACCGGGGCGTCGAGGCCAACCGCCCACGCGCCGCGACCTCCAGAGCTGTCGCCCTGGTTGCTAAACCGGGTCGTGGACCATGTGAGCCAGGACGTCCACCACCCACTTGTTGAGGCTCTTGCCGGTAGCGGCGGCAGCGGCGGCGATCCGGCCGTGCAGCTCGGAGTCGACCCGCACCACGAACTTGCCGGAGAAGGGCTTGTTGGGCTCCCGGCCAGCCTTGGTGCAGCTTTCCAGGTAGAAGTCCACGGCCTTGCGGAAGGCGTCCTTCAGCTCGACGACCGACTCGCCATGGAAGCCAACCGTGTCGCGGATGCCGATCAGATGGCCAAAGAAGATGTTGTCGTCCGGGTCGAACTCAATCCTGGCCGTGTAGCCCTTGTAGCTCAGTGTGTTCATGGCGTCACCCCAGCTCGGGTCAACAGATCCATGGCGTCCCGCACCTGGTAGCGTTTAGCCTCCTTGCCCGGATGCGGCCGGTGGAAGTCACCCTTTTCGCCGTTCAGGATGAAGGAAACCCGCGAGCCGTCACCTTCGACCACTTCGGCGCCGAGGGCCACGAAAAGGGCCTCGATCTTGCGCCATTCCAGATTGCCGGGTGTCGGTCGCGAGAAGATGGCGGCCAGTGTCTTGCGCTGCTGGCTGTTCACGGATTTCATGATATTGCCTTGTAGTATCAGAGTCAACCTGGGACGGCAGGCTGCCGGTATGCCATGGCACGTTTCTCCCCATACAGTTGCCTGATTGGGACCCTGCCTTGTGCCTGCGGTGCGCCAGCCGGCACCACCTGCCGAGCCCCCAGCCTCACCGGGGCAGGGTGACGATGAAGCGGGCGCCGCGGCCGGGGAGGCTTTCCACCCAGATGTGGCCCTGGTGGTGCTCGACGATGCGGCGGCAGATGGCAAGCCCCAGGCCGGTGCCTTTGGGCTTGCCGGTCTTGGGGTCGCGGATCTGGTGGAAGCGCTCGAAGATCGCCTCCTGCTCCTCAGCCGCGATACCGGGGCCATTGTCCGTCACCTGCAGCCGCACCTCCCGGGGGCCATCCCGGAGCTGCACCTGCACCAGGCCGCTGCCGGCGGGTGAGAACTTGACCGCGTTGGAGAGGAGGTTGATGACGACCTGGAGGAGCCGATCCCGGTCCGCCTCCACGGTGACCGCCTGCCCCGGCAGCTCATGCTCCAGGCGCACCTGCCGGTTGTCGAAGAGCTGGCTGGTGGTGGCGATGGCCTCGGTCACCACCTCCCGGAGGTCAAAAGGCGCCATGAGCCACTCGGCGCGACCCGACTCCAGCTTGGTGAGATCCAGAACCTGGTTGGTGAGCCGGGTGAGCCGCTCCGATTCCTTGACGATGATGCCCAAAAAGCGCTGCCGCTCCTGCACGGCCACCTCCGGATGGTCCTGCAGGATCTCCGAGAAGGCCCGGATGGAGGTGAGCGGGGTGCGCAGCTCGTGGCTGACGGTGGAGATGAACTCGTCTTTGAGTCGATCCAGCTCCTGGAGCTGCTGGTAGGCGGCGGCCAGCTCCCGGGACTGCTGCTCCAGCCGGTGGCTGTACTCGATGGCCTGGGAGGTCTCGTCCAGGATCATCAGGATCCCCTCCTGGCTGATCTCCTCGCCGGCCACCACCGACGAGACCATGATCCGGGCCGAGGCGGCGCCGATCACCCCGGAAAGCAGGCGCTCGGCATGGTCCACCAGCTCGGCGTCCGCCGCCAGCTCGGCGGTGAGGTGGAGGCCCCGGCGGGCGGCATAGTCGGCGAAATCCCGGTCCGCCTGGGCCGGCCCGATGAAGCGGGCCACCAGATCCTTGAGCTCCGCGACCATGGCCTTGCCCCGCCACAGGTGCGGATCGGGGCCGGAGCGCCGGAAGATGTCCACGAACAGGGTGGCCTGGATCCGTTCCACCACCGACGGCCGGTCGATGAGGGAGACGGTCACCAGGCCGCCGATGTTGACCAGCATGCTCCAGAACAGGGCATGGGTGATGGGGTCGAACATGTCGAGGCCGAAGAGCTGCTGGGGCCGCAAGAAAGCGATGCCGAAAGGACCGTGGCTCAGGAGCTGCGCCGACAGCCAGCCGGATTGGCTCAAGGATGGCAGGAGCAGGGTGTAGATCCAGACAGCGAATCCCCCGGCCAGGCCGCAGAGGGCGCCGCGCCGGGTGGCGCCCTTCCAGGAGATGCCCAGGAGGATGGCCGGGCCGAACTGGGCCGCCGCGGCAAAAGACAGCAGACCCATGGAGACCAGGGCATAGGACTCGCCGATCAGGCGGAAATAGAGATAGCCCAGGAAGAGCACCGCCATGATGCTGCCCCGGCGGATGGCCAGGAGCAGCCGCGAAAGGTCCTTCTGCCGGAAGGCCGCCAGGCGCAGGAGCACCGGCATCACCAGGTCGTTGCAGACCATGGTGGACAGGGCGATGGTCTCGACGATCACCATGCCGGTGGCAGCAGACAAGCCGCCCAGATACACGAACAGGGCCAGGAGCTCCTGCTCCTCGCTGATGGGCAGGAGCAGCACAAAGAGATCCGGATCGAAGCCGCCCTCGGGAAAGAGCAGCCGGCCAGCCAGGGCGATGGGAATGACGAAGAGGTTGATGAGGAAGAGATAGGCCGGAAAAAGCCAGGCGGCCTTGCGGACGTGCTCCTCGGAGGTGCTCTCCACCACCAGCACCTGGAACTGGCGGGGCAGAAACAGGATCGCCATCATGGACAGGGCCATGAGGGAGAACCAGTGCGGGAAGCCGCCGGCCAGCGCAGACAGCTCCATGAGCGCCGCGGTCTCCGGCTGGTCCGGCATGACCGCGAAGAGGTCTGCCGGGCCGTCGAACATGACGAAGGTGACGAAGAGGCCGGCAGCGGAGAAGGCGAGCAGCTTGACCACGGACTCGAAGGCGATGGCGGCCACCATCCCCTCGTGCCGCTCCGTGACATCGATGCTGCGGGTGCCGAACAGGATAGAGAAGATGGCCAGAATCAGGGTGACGAAGAAGGCGGTGTCACCGCCGAAGACCGGCCTTCTGGCCGCCATGCCGGCGATGTCCGGGAAATAGTGCAGGGCAGTGAAGCTGGTGGCGATGGCTTTGAGCTGCAAGGCGATGTAGGGCATGATGCCCACCACCGCGATGACGGTCACAAGGCCCGACAAGAGCGCGCTCTTGCGGTAGCGGGAGGCGATGAAATCGGCGATGGAGGTGATCCGGTAGGCCTTGGCGATGCGGATGATCTTGCGCAGGATCGGCCACCAGAGGGTCGCCATCAGGGTGGGGCCCAGATAGATGGGCAGAAAGCCGATACCGGTGGCCGCGGCCCGTCCCACCGAGCCGTAGTAGGTCCACGCCGTGCAGTAGACAGCGATGGACAGGGTGTAGACGTACGGGTTGCTGATGATGGACCGGCCGGCGTCGGCCCGCAGGTCGCCCAGGGAGGCGATGGCGAACAGCAGCCCCAGATAGGCCAGGGAGGCCAGCAGGATGAACCAGTCCTCGAGCATGGCATCTCACAATCGGTGCTGCTTCAGACCTCGCCCCCGGTTCCGATCTTCCTGGCCCGCCCCGCGGGCCGGTCGACCACCAGGGCGATCAGGCCGATGACCAGGGCCCAGACCACGAAGATATAGAGGTAGAGGGTGGGGACGCCCCAGACGAGGCCAGGCTTGCTGAACAAAGCCAGGAGCGGGTAGTTGAGAAGCAGGGCGCCGGCGGCGGCCACCACCACCAGGCGCTCGCTGCGGCGGGATGCCGCCGGCGGCCGGCGGGCGGAGGGGGGCAAGGCCATCCCCTAGGCCTCCTGGCCCCGGGCCATGGGGATGGGCAGCCGGAGGACCGCCTCGGAGGACGAGGTGCGGTGGCCGCGGCTCCACGGGTCGCAGCCGTGCCGGGCCGCCACCTGGGAGACCGTCTGCCCGCCCGGCGTCTCCGGCAAAGGGGTGGACAACAGGGCATCCACCTGGGCCGCGGCCAGGGGCTCGCCGCTCCAGACCAGATCCAGACAGGCCAACCGCTCGCCGGGCGCCATCTCCCAGTGCAGGGGGCGAGCGGGCCGCAGCGCCTCGACGCCGGCCGCCAGAAGATCGAGCATCACGACAAAGGGGTGGCTTTCCACCAGCAGGGCCGTGGCCGGCCCGCTGCTGGCCAGAGCCGGCCGGCTCCGCTCCTGGCGCCGCTGGTTGACGAGGGCCAAAAGGTCAGGCCACGGAACAGGAAGCATCAGGCTGTCGGCCGGGGAGAGACTGTCGGCGGCCTGCATCAGGACCTGGAAGCGGTGGCTCAAGGTGATGGTCTCCTGGGCCACGACGTTCTCGAAGGCGCTGCGCATGACCGCGGCCATGGTCGGGTAGGAGGCCAGGTTCTCCACCGCGGCCCGGAGGTTGGCCAGGGGTGCCCGCAAGGTCTCCAGGCCCGCCGCCAGATCCCGTCCCGTCTGCCCGGGAGCAGCCGCCCGCGCCAGCGCCAGCGCGAAGACGCCGCCATCCGGAGGACCACCCAGAGCGGTCACGGTGCAGGTGCACAAGGCCTGGCCATGGAAGGCGGTGGCCAGGACCTTCACCCGGCGAGCCTCCCCGCCGGCGACTTGGCCCTTGGGCGGGCCCGGCAGGCGGAGAAAACGGAAGGCGTGCTCCAGGGGGGGGCGCTCCAGGTAAGAATACAGGGACGAGCCGGCAGCCAGAGGCGGGCCGGAGCGGAGGAGCGCGGCGGTGGCGGGGCTCCAGAAGAGAATCCGGGCCTGACCGTCGCACAAAAGGAGCGCCTCCGGCAGGGCGGCCAGGAGGGCAGCACAGGCCTCGGCAATGGGCAGGGCCATGGGGCCGGGGTCTTCCCCCGGCAGATCGGGCCGGGAGGTCATGGCCGGGCGAGCAGCTGGCGGATCCGTTCGACCAGCTCCCGGGTGGCAAAGGGCTTGGTGACATAGTCGTCGGCACCCATGGCCAATCCTTTCTCCCGCTCCACCTCCCGGCCCTTGGCGGTCAGCATGAGGATCTTGACCGAGCTTAAGGCCGGGTCGGCCCGGATCGCCCGGCAAACCTCGTAGCCATCCTTTTCCGGCAGCATCACATCCAGGAGCACCAGGTCGGGGGCCCGGGCCGCCAGGGCCTGCAGGGCTTCTTCCCCGCTGGCGGCGCTGCGCACCCGGAAGCCCTCCTGCCGCATCAGGAAATCCAGGGACAGAACGATGTTGGGCGCGTCGTCGACAATCAGGATCTCCTTCGGCATCGGAAGTCCCCCTCGGAACCGGACTGGGCTTGTTTCCCGGCAGATGCCTGGAACTGTAGCGGATGGGGGCACGGTTGCGCAAGCGTGCCTGGCAGGGTTATACATGGACGATCATGACCGCCAACGTCCCTCTTGCCTCGGCCGGGAGCCCGGCGGGATCCCCCGACCGGGCTGCCGGCGCCTCCCTGCGCGCCCAGGAGCGCTTCCGCCGCGTCCTGGCCGCCAGTCCCGACGGGGTGCTCATCATCCGGGAGCGGGACGGCCAGTGCACGGAGATCAACGCCCGCTTCACCACCCTCACCGGCTTGGCGCCTGAGGAGGTGGTGGGCCGCCACTGGCGCACGGTGCGTCTTCTGGACGGACCGGGCGAGCGCTCGGCCCTGGAGGACCTCCTGGGGGCGGAGGATGCGGTCGTCGACCGCCCGGCCTCCTACCTGGATCGGCAGGGCGAAGCCAGGACCTGCGCCCTGTCCGCCATGGTGATGACGGTGGACGGGGAGGCCCACCGGCTGGTCATTCTCCGGGATCCGGAGGCCCTGGAGCGGGCGGAGGCCGCGTTAAGGCGGAGCGAAGCCCGGTTCCGGGATCTCTTCCAGACCATGGCCAGCGGGGTGTGGTTCTTCCAGGTCACGGCGTCCGGGGATCGGATCCTCTGCCTGGACCTGAACCAGGCGGCCGAGGGCCTGGAGGGACGGCCCCGGGAGCTTTGTCTGAACCGGCCGCTGGCCGAGGTGCTGGCCTTCCGGGGTGCGGCCCGGCGGCTGGAGAAGGCCTTGCTGCGCGCCTGGCGGGGCGGGGCGCCGGAGACCGTTCAGATCCAGCGCCGGCGGACCGGGCACCTGGTGTCCTGCCGGGAGTACCGGGTGGAGCGCCTGTCCTCCGGGGAGCTGATTGCGGTCTGCCACGACCTCACCGCCCGCCAACAGGCAGAGGAGCGGCTGCTGGCCCAGAAGGAGCGGCTGCAGACCATGACCTCGGAGCTGGTCCTGGTCCAGGAGCGGGAGCGCCGCCGCCTGGCCCAGGACCTCCACGACCAGATCGGCCAGAACCTGTCGGTGATCCGGATGCGGCTGCACAAGGTTCGGGAGTCGGTGGCGGACGAGGAGACCGCCCGGGAGCTGGCCGAGATCTGGACCCTCTTGCAGGAGGCCATCGGCGAAACCAGGACCCTGACCTTCGAGCTGAGCCCGCCGATTCTCCATGAGCTGGGCCTGCCGGCGGCCCTGGACTGGCTGGGAGAGACCTTCGCCCGGCGCCACGGCATCCCCTGTTCCGTGGAGGATGACCGCCTGCCCAAGCCGCTGGGCGATGACCTCGCCATCGTGCTCTTCCGGGCGGTGCGGGAGCTTCTCATCAACGTGGTCAAGCACGCCCAGGCCCGCCGGATCCAGGTGCAGTGCCTGCGGGCCGGCGGCGAGATCCGCATCGTGGTGACCGACGACGGCATCGGCTTCGCCCCCGACCGGCCCCAGGCCCGGGGAGGCGCCAGCAGCGGCTTCGGCCTGTTCAGCATCCGGGAGCGGCTTAGCCATCTGGGCGGCCGGCTGCAGGTGCGCTCCGCGCCGGGCCAGGGCACCCGGGTGACCCTCTTTGCCCCCCTCACCTGACTTCTCGGCAGCTGGGAAGAGACGCGGCATGGCGATCCGGGTTCTGCTGGTGGACGACCACAAGATCATGCGGGCCGGCCTGCACTCGCTGCTGGAAAAACAGCCCGCCATCGAGGTGGTGGGCGAGGCGGAGAACGGCCGGCGGGCCGTGGGGGGGGGGCGGGCGGGGCGGGCGGGGGGGGGGGGGGTGGGTGGGG
>JBFMBH010000108.1:0-5916 GCA_040755095.1 Thermodesulfobacteriota bacterium | reverse complement strand
CGGCGAGCCGCGGCCGGAGGTGGTGGTGATGGATGTCACCATGCCGGACCTCAACGGCATCGAGGCCACCCGCCGCATCCTGGCCTCCTGCCCCAGGACCAGGATCCTGGCCCTGTCCATGCACGCCGACAAGCGCTTCGTCACCGGCATGCTCCAGGCGGGAGCCACCGGCTACCTCCTCAAGGACTGTGCGGCCCAGGAGCTGGCCGGGGCCATCACCACGGTGGCGGCCGGCCAGAGCTACCTGTCGCCGGCCATCGCCGGCATCATCATCGAGGACTACCTGGGACGGATCCCCACCCCGGAGGCCGCCTCCTTTTCCGTGTTGAGCGAGCGGGAGCGGGAGGTCCTGCAGCTCATCGCCGAGGGCTGCCCCACCCGCCAGATCGCCCAGCGCCTCTTCGTCAGCGTCAAGACCGTGGAGACCCACCGCCGCCAGATCATGAAGAAGCTTGACCTGCACAGCGTCGCCGATCTCACCAAGTACGCGGTCCGGGAGGGCCTCACCTCCCTGGACATCTGACCCGGCGCCGCTCCCACCGCCGCCCAAGCCTTCCGCCCCCGCGCCACCAGGCTCCTCCCCGGCCGCCGCCCTGCCCCTGGGCGGCAGTCCCGCCATTCCGACCGGAATACTTCGTTATCAGGTTTTTCGCCGCGCGAAATCAGGGTTTTCCGGATGGCGCCCTGGCGCCCCCTTCGGCTATATGCTCCTTTGCCGCAACACAAGCAGCAGGGAGCCCCACCCGCCCCCGGCGCGCCTGGCGCGGTGAGCCTGGCCGGATACCCGACTTGACAAATCGGAATCACAGACCATACCCTAGCGCTCAAATATGATCTATGGCCCCTTTCTCCCCCGGTCTCCGGAGCGTGGCCCCCTGGCTGCTGGCCTGGGGGGATGGGTCCGGGGGAACGGCGCCGCCCCCTGCCAGCCAGAAGGACCCACCGTGCTCAAGGACGAGACCATCCGCTTCCTGAAGAGGGTCCCTCCCTTCGGACAGCTGCCGGAGCAGGAGCTGGGCTCCCTGGCCGAGGCCAGCCGTCTGGAGTACTACCCCCGGGGGGCCAGAATCCTGAGCCAGGACGGGCCCGCCAGCCAGCATCTCGGGTTGATCAGGAAGGGGGCGGTCAAGGTCTTCATGACCGACGAGGCCGGCCAGGAGATCGTCATCGATTACCGCAACGAGGCGGAGCACTTCGGCCTTCTGTCCCTGGTGAGCGGCGACCGCTCCCGCACCAACGTGGTGGCCATCGAGGACACCATCTGCTACCTCCTGGATCGGGGTACGGTTCTCGATCTCCTCAAGCGCCACCCGTTCATCAGCGAATTCTTCCTCAAGAGCTTCTTCGTCAGCTTCATCGACAAGACAGCCCAGGAAACCCGCAAGCACCGGCAGGCCACCGGCAACGGCGACCAGGTGCTCCTCGCCACCCCGGTCGGCCGGATCATCCGCAAGGAGCCGGTGACCTGCCCCCCGGATGCCTCCATCCAAGAGGCAGCCCGGATCATGGCCCAGCACCGCATCAGCTCCATCGTCATCGCGGACGGCGAGGGGCGGCCCCAGGGCATCGTCACGGACCGGGATCTCCGGGATCGGGTGGTGGCGGGCGGGCTGGCCACGGATCTGCCGGTGAGCCGGATCATGACCGCGCCGCTGTTCACCGGCCACGCCGATGAGCCCTGCTTCGAGATCCTCCTCAAGATGATGCACCACCGCATCCACCACATCCTGATCCTGGCCAAGGACCGGCTGCAGGGCGTGGTGACCAACCACGATCTCATGGTGCTGCAAGGGGCCTCGCCGGCGGTCCTGGTCAAGGAGATGGAGCGCCTGGACAGCGTGCCGGGCCTGGCCACCATCCTGCCCCGCCTGCACAAGAGCGCTGCCACCCTGCTGCGGGAGGGCACGGAGTCCAGGAAGGTCGCCGGCCTGGTGAGTGAGCTTTCCGAGCGGCTGCTCAACCGGATTGTCGATCTGGTGGAGGGGGAGCTGGGACCGCCGCCCCTGCCCTACACCCTGTGTCTGTTCGGGGAAGGCGCCCGCCGGGAGCTTTGCCTGGACCTCGATGTGCAGCTGGGCATCATCGTCGACGACGGCGGCCGCCCCGGGGCGCTGCGGGCGGTGGCGCCCTATTTCCACGGCCTGGTGGCCAGCCTCAACCAGTCCCTGCACGGTTGCGGCATCGAGGCTGGCCAGGATCGCCTGCCCGGCCGCCGGGTGGCCGACCTGGCGGGCTGGAAGGAGCTGGCCCAGCGCTGGATCGTCGCCCCGGACCGCTTCCCCCTGGAGCCGGACCTCTATGACCTCAGGCCCATCCGGGGCAAGGCCGAGCTGGCAGGCTCGCTGCGCCGCTTTCTCGTGGAGCAGCTCCTGGCCAACCCGGGCCTGTTCCGGCGCCTGACCGAGCTCCTGGCTGCCAGCCCGCCGCCCAAAGGCTTTGTCAAGGACGAGCTGGTGCTGGCGGATCTGCGCCACGAGGCCCGGCTGGATCTCCGGTCCCGGGTGCTGGCACCCTTGACCGGCGGTGTCCGCCTGCTGGCCCTCTCCCAGCGCCTGGACGTCCTGGCCACCGGCCGGCGGCTGGCGGCCCTTGAGATGAGCGGCTCCTGCCCCCAGGCCGCCGAGCTGGGGCAGGCCTGGGGCCTGGCTCTGGGATTGCTGCTGCGCCATCAGCTGGGCCAGATCGAGGCCGGACAGCCCCCGGATCCTGTGCTGGTGCCTTCCGCCCTGGACACCTTGGAACGGAAAACCCTCAAGCACACCTTCCAGCTGGTCGCCGCGCTGCACGAGGCAGTGCTGGCGCCCTGGCGGGACGGACCACCAGGGCGCCGCCGGTGAGCGCCATTCTGAGCCGCCTCCTGGGGCGGCGGCCCGAGGCGCCGCCGCGGCCAGCCAAGGCCGCCGCCTGGCGCGCCATGCCGATCCGGGAGGCCCGCTTCGTGGCCTTCGACACCGAGCTCACCGGCCTCGATTTCCGCCGGGACTCCCTGGTCTCCGTCGGGGCCGTGGCCATGAGCGGGGGCAGCATCCTGCCGGCCCAGGCCTTCCACCGGCTGGTGCGCCCGGCCAGCGAGCTGCGGGCCGACAGCGTGGTGGTGCACGGCATCACCCATTCGGACCTGGAGCGGCACGGTGAGGAGGCGGCCACCGTCCTGGCCGATTTCGCCCAGTTCGTGGGCGACGCGGTTCTCGTTGGCCACTGCGTGGGCATTGACCGCCACTTCCTGAACCGGGCCAGGAAGGCCCTGGGCTGGCCGGCCCTGGCCAACCCGCTGGTGGATACGGCGGCCCTGCACCGCTGGCTCCAGGAGCAGGACCTGGATTTTTCCCGCCACCACCGGGGGATGACCCTGAAGACCGACCTCTTCTCCATGGCCAAGCGCTACGGCGTGCCGGTGGAGGAGGCGCACAACGCCCTGTATGACGCCTTTGTCACCGCCCAGCTGCTGCAACGGTTTCTGCCGTTTCTCATCGCCAGCGGCGTCGACACGGTTGGCCGTCTCCTGCGCGCCGGCAAGCCGTAACGCCGCCGGGGACCTCAATGGACACGCAGTCCGACCATGGACGACCGGCACAAGGAGGTGGAGCCGCAACCAACCGCAAGCAGGCAGCGCTCATGCATGAGCTCCGTCCCCACGGCCGTCGTGCGGCCGGTGGAGGGGCGACCCCGGCGCCAACCGGCGCCGCAACCCCAATCTGGAGAAGGAGAGTGCAGATGGCAGGCAAACGGGATCTGGAAGCTTACTGGCGGACCAACATCAAGTACGTGCTCATCCTGCTGGCGATCTGGTTTGGCGTCTCGTACCTGTGCGGCATCATCCTGGCCGACAACCTGGACAAGTTCAGACTCTTCGGCTTCCCCTTGGGCTTCTGGTTCGCCAACCAGGGCTCCGAGGTCACCTTCGTCGTGCTGATCGCGGTCTACGTCAAGCTCATGAACGCCTTGGACGTCAAGTACGACGTGCACGAGCACTGAGCCTGCATCCTGCTCCGGCTCGACAACGAGGCAAAGCTCTTCCAGAAACGATCTGCATCAAGGGGGTAATCATCGATGGGTATTTTGACGTGGACCTGGATCATCGTTGGCCTCACCTTCGCCATTTACATCGGCATCGCCCTCTGGACCAAGGCCAAGAGCACCGGTGAATTCTATGTGGCGGCCAAGCAGGTGCATCCGGTTCTCAATGGCATGGCCACCGGCGCCGACTGGATGTCCGCCGCCTCCTTCATCTCCATGGCGGGCCTCATCTCCTTTCTGGGCCGGGACGGCGCCATGTACCTCATGGGCTGGACGGGCGGCTACGTGCTGCTGGCCATGCTGCTGGCACCCTACCTGCGCAAGTACGGCAAGTTCACGGTGCCGATGTTCGTGGGCGAGCGGTACTACTCCCAGAGCGCCCGGGTGGTGGCGGTGGTCTGCGCCATCTTCGTCTCCTTCACCTATGTGGCCGGCCAGATGCGGGGCGTAGGCGTGGTCTTCTCCCGCTTCCTGGAGGTGCCCATCAACACCGGCGTGCTCATTGGCATGGGCATTGTCTTCTTCTATGCGGTGCTGGGCGGCATGAAGGGCATTACCTACACCCAGGTGGCCCAGTACTGCGTGCTCATCGTCGCCTATCTCATCCCGGCCATCTTCATCTCCATCATGCTCACCGGCAACCCCATCCCCCAGTTGGGCTACGGCAGCTCCCTGAGCCAGAACGGCATGGCCCTCCTGGGCTCGGATGCCGGCTATCTTCTGGAAAAGCTCAACGACGTCCACAAGGACCTGGGCTTTCCGGCCTACACCGGCCGGGGCGCCAAGAGCATGATCGACGTCTTCTGCATCACCTTCGCCCTCATGGTGGGCACCGCCGGGCTGCCCCACATCATCATCCGCTTCTTCACCACGCCGACCATCCGGGGCGCCCGGGCCTCGGCGGGCTGGGCCCTGCTTTTCATCGCGATCCTCTACACCACGGCGCCGGCAGTGGCCTCCTTTGCCCGCCTCAACATGATCAAGACCCTGCACAACAAGGAGTTCACCGCTGCCCCCAGCTGGTTCAAGAACTGGGAGAAGACCGGGCTCGTGGCCTGGAAGGACAAGAACGGCGACGGCAAGATCCAGTACGCCAAGGGCGACGCCTTCAAGGGCAAGGTGGAGTTCGACGGCACCAACGCCGGCCCGCACGGCGAGCGGGTGGTGAAGACCGCGATCAATGACAAGAGCACCAACGAGATCTACGTGGACAACGACATCATCGTGCTGGCCAACCCGGAGATCGCCAGGCTGCCCGCCTGGGTAGTGGCCCTGGTGGCGGCCGGCGGGCTCGCCGCTGCCTTGTCCACCGCGGCCGGCCTCCTTCTGGTCATTGCCTCGGCCATCTCCCATGACCTGGTGAAGAACGTCATCGCCCCCAACACCTCGGAGAAGGGCGAGCTGATCTGGGCCCGGATCGCCGCCGGCGGCGCGGTCATCATCGCCGGCTACTTCGGCATCAACCCGCCGGGCTTCGTGGCCCAGGTGGTGGCCTTCGCCTTTGGTCTCGCCGCCTCCTCCTTCTTCCCGATCATCATCCTGGGCATCTTCTGGAAGAAGACCAGCCGGGAAGGGGCCATGGCGGGCATGATCTCCGGCATCGCCTTCACCGCTGCCTACATCATCTACTTCAAGTTCATGAACCCCGCGGCCAACGTGGCCGCCAACTGGTGGCTCGGCATCTCCCCGGAGGGCATCGGCACGGTGGGGATGCTCATCAACTTTGTCGTCACCATCGCCGTCTCCAGCATCTCCAAGGCACCGCCGGAGCACGTGCAGAAGATGGTCGCCAACCTGCGCTACCCGCGGGAGATCACCGACTGAGCCCGCCACGGGCCAACCTGCCGGCGGGAGCAGGGGCGTTGCCCGCCCCTGCTCCCCTTGGCCATTTCCTCCTTT
>JBFMBH010000107.1 GCA_040755095.1 Thermodesulfobacteriota bacterium | reverse complement strand
GCCGTAAGCCACCCCAAACTGCCCCGGATCACCACCGCGTCCTGGCTGATTCCGGCAAAAAGTTTACGAAGCCCACGCGTCAAACCCTATGGGAATAGCCAAGTTTGGGGGCTCCGGGAATTGCTGTGATTTCTCCTTGAAGGAGCGATCGAAGAAGGCATTGTGCAGCGTTTCGCCATCCCCGAGCAGGATCACGCGCAGATACTTCCCGGCCTCGGGAATCCAGGCCCACTTCCGTATCCTGCGCCTGCACCTCCACATGGTCCGGGTGCGCCATCGCCCGAATGATCCAGTCCTCTTTGGATCATGGCCCGATCCGGCCGCTGGCGTATGTAGGCGAAATACTGCGTCGTCTTCACCGCCACGACTCCTCCGGGGCGCCACCGCACTCCGCATCCACGCCTTCTCCTGACAGCATCACCATGCCCTCTGCAAAGCCCCCCGTCAAGAAGAAGCACGGCGCAGCGGTGGCGGCCGGGGGACTCGGCAAGGCGCCCGGTGGCCTACGCGAAAAGGGGCACAATCGCGAAGCGCTCCACGTCCACCAGGCCGTGGTCGGTGAGCTTGAGCTGGGGGATGACCGGCAGGGCCAGGAAGGAAAGGGCCATGAAGGGATCGGGAAGGAGACAGCCCAGACTGGCGGCGGCCCGGTGCAGGCCGGTCAGGTCCTCGACCACCGCATGCAAGGGGGCGCCGGTCATGAGACCGGCAATGGGCAGGGCAAGGGTGGCGAGAACCCGGCCCTGGCTGGCGACGGCCAGGCCGCCGCCCAGCTCGGCCACCGAGCGGGCGGCCAGGAGCATGTCCGCGTCGTTGGTGCCCACGACAATGAGGTTGTGGGAGTCGTGGGCCACGGTGCCGGCCAGGGCGCCGCCGGTGAGCCCGAAGCCCTGGACGAAGCCGAGGCCCACGCGGCCGCTGGCCTGGTGGCGCTCGATCACCGCCAGCTTGAGGAGGTCCCGGCCCGGGTCGGCCACGGCCAAGCCGCCCTCCCGGCGCACCGGCAAGAAGCGGGCCTGGGTGAGGAGCTGGCCGGGCAGAAGACCGATCACCCGCAGCCGGTCGCCTGCCGCCGCCACCGCCAGATCCACCCGGGACCAGTCGATGTGGACCCGGCCGGCGGCGGCGCCGGCTGCCGGCGGTGGCAGGCCCAGGGCCGCGCCATCCCGGGCCACCAGCCGGCCAGCGGCAAAGACCGCCTGGACCCGGAAACCGGCCAGATCCTCCACCAGCACCAGATCCGCCCGGCGGCCGGGGGCGATCATGCCCCGATCCCGGAGGCCGAAGCGCTCCGCCGGGCTGCGGCTGGCCATGGCCACCGCGGTCACCGGAGCGAGACCCTGGGCCACCGCCAGGCGCAGGATGTGGTCCAGGTGTCCCTGTCTGGCCAGATCCACCGGATGGCGGTCGTCGCTGACAAAGAACGCGCGGCCACAGGCGGCTGGCGGCACCCCGGGCAGGAGATCGGCCAGGTTGCGGGCGCTCGATCCTTCCCGGATGGCCAGCCACATGCCGGCGGCCAGCTTCTCCCGGGCCTCGGCGGCCGTGGTTGCCTCGTGGTCGGAATCGATGCCAGCGGCGACATAGGCGGCCAGGTCGCGGCCGGACAGGCCCGGGCAGTGGCCGTCCACCGGCAGGCGCCGCCTTCGGGCCGCCAGGACCTTGGCCAGAACCTCCGGATCGCCGGCCAGAAGGCCAGGAAAATTCATCACCTCCGCCAGGCCCAGGATCCGGGGGTGGTCGAGCAGGGGGGCGAGATCCGCGGCGGAGATGGCGGCACCGGCGGTCTCCAGCGGGGTGGCCGGCACGCAGGAGGGGGCGGTGAAGAAGACGCTCAAAGGGAGATCGGCGCTGGCGGCCAAGAGCCAGTGGATGCCGGCCAGCCCCAGGACGTTGGCGATCTCGTGGGGATCGCCGACCACGGTGGTGGTTCCCCGGGGAAGCACCGCCCGGGCCAGCTCCAGGGGGGAAAGCAGGCTGCTCTCCAGGTGCAGGTGGCCGTCGATGAAGCCGGGACACAGGTAGCGGCCGGCGCAGTCGTAACGCTCCCGGCCCTGGTAGCCGGGCCCGACCCCGGCGATGACGCCCTCGGCCACCGCCACCTCGGCCTCGTCGATCCCGCCAGTGCAGACATTGACCACCCGGCCGTTGGCCAGGACCAGATCCGCCGGCTCCAGGCCGCGGCTGACCCGGATGAGGCGGCCGAGCTGTTGGGGAGACAGGGCGGTGGTGGTCTCCATGGAATCTGTCTCCAGGGAAGCTCAGTACCGCTGGCGGCGGGTCAGCTTCCGGACCCAGTCGATGGCGCCGGGGGTGGCCTGCCAGACGTCCCGCATGTCCTCGCGATAGAGGTAGGCCTGGTCGTCGCCTCCCGGCTCGACCGTCCCCGAGTCGTCGAAACGGGGCTCCTTGACCCGCTCGGCGGTGAGGAAGCGGGTCACCCGCGGCAGGGCCTCCGCGGCGTGGGTCAGGGCGGCGTCGGCCTCGTCCTGGCGGCCCTGGCGGAAGAGGGCCAGGGCCTGGCCATAGAGGGTATCCGGCAGCACGTCCTCCGGGAAGCGCTGGCAGATGGCCAGGGCCTCACCATCGGCGCCGTGGCGCAGATGGAGGTTGACGAGCAGGGCCCGCACTCCGTGCTGGTCCTCGGGATTGAGGCGCAGGAGGATGGCGGCCGTGGCCATGGCCTCCTCCTCCTCATTCTCGTGCAGGAAGAAGGTGACGAGCCTGGCCAGGAGCCGGAGCAGGGGGCGGTTGTCCGGGGCCAGCCAGGGCAGCTCCAGATCGTCGCGCTCGGCCAGCAGCGCCTGGGCCAGATCCCGGGCCCGGAAGAGCAGGGGGGCGAGGATGGCCTGCTCCAGACAGGCGACACCGCCCTGGGGATGGAGGACCAGGACATTGGCCAGGTCGTCCAGGATGTCCAGGCTGTCAAAGGCCTCGGCATGGGCCTCCAGGAAGCCGGCCCAGGCATCCTCCCGGTCCGGGTCCCAGGGATCCGGGTCCACAGGCGGCTCCGGGCTGATCCCCGCCGGCTTGCCCAGGCCGAGGATCGCCTGCCAGCCGACCTCCACCTCCCGGATGCCAGGGGGGGCCTCCAGGGCCAGCATCTGGCCGGGGGGGGCCTCGCTCGGCAGTCGGCCCTGGCCCACCCTCCTGGCCAGACCCTTGAGCTGCCGGACCAGGCCGCCGCCAGTGGCTGGCCGGCCCGCTGGCGGATGACCCAGACCCCGCAGCCGGTAGGCCGGCAGGGGCCGGGCTGCCACCTGGCGCAGCCACTCCAGAAGGCGCATGCCGGCGCCACCGGCCATCTCGATGGACAGATCGGTGAAGGCGGCCTGGGGATCGGCGGCGACCTGGAGGAGGAAGTCCAGGGGCGGCTCCTCGGGCTGGAAGCCCAGCCGCTCCAGCCGCTTGATCCAGAAGCGGGCCCGCTCCCGGGCCTGCTCGGGCTGGTTGTCGGCCATGAGCAGGTGCACCTCCAGGGAGCCCAGGGAGGGCTCGTCCGGGTCGTCCCGCTGGGCCTGGCGGAAGGCCTCCCAGGCGGAGAAGGTGTCGCCGTCGTCCATGTAGATGGAGGCCAGACGCTGGTAGGCCGCAGCCCGCAAGGGAGAGCGGGGCACGGCATCCAGGATCCGGCGGATGAGCCGCTGCTTCTTGGCCCCCCAATCCAGATCGTCGTAGACATTGAGGAGCACGTCCAGGGCGTCGCCGGCCACCGCCGAGTGGTCCCGGATCGGGTCCTCGAACAACGGCTCCAGGAGCACCAGGGCCTTCTCCGGCCGGCCATCGTGGAGGAGCTCCATGGCGGCATCGGCCAGGGCGCCCAGGGGAACCCGCTCGGCGGCCACCGCCTGCTGGATGCTGGCCGCGGGCAGGTGGAACAGGAGATAGAACCAGCAGTCCTGGCTGTCCAGAAAGGGGGGCTCGGCCTCGGGGTCCGCCTCCGGCGGCGGCTCCGGCAGCGGCCGCGGGCCGGACGGCTCCAGGCAGGGGGTCACCGGCGCGGTCTGGAAGTCCCGGCTGGGCAGGGGCATCTGCTCCCAGATGAGCCGCCCGAGCTGAGCCGCCATCTCTTTGAGCTCCTCCGGGGCGTAGACCGCGCCCTCCATGGGGGCGAGATAGCCGGCGATGCCGGCCCGCAGCCAGGCCTGGAACTGGCCATAGTCCTCGTGGCGGAGGATCTCCTGCACCGCATCGTCCAGAAGCCGATGCATATCAACGGGAAACCCATACTCCTCCCAGGATGAATCCACCTTCCCCTCCCCTTCCCCGAGCTGGACCCGATCGTCTGCCAGGCACGGGCGCTGGCACCCGCCTGCAGGCGGGTCCCTTTCGGCCCACGGCCGGCCCCGTGGCACTCCGACAGTAAGTACCACAGAGCAAAGACCGGCGCTCGGCCTTTTCGGCCCGGGCGGCCGGCTCGCAGGAACCGCAGAATATCGAACAAGGAATGTCCAAGGTCGAAGGGACTGGTCGTTGCCGTTTCGGATCCGATCTGCCGGTCCCTTCTGCGGTTGGACATTCCCTGTTCGACATTCGATATTCATCCTGGACATTCCTTGTTCGCTATTCGATATTCCTCCCGGAGACCGCCGATGCCCGACCCTGTCATCGCCTCCTACATCACCCCCCATGGCTTCGGCCACGCGGTGCGGGCCTGTGCCGTGCTGCGGGCCATCCACCGCCTCGCCCCCCAGGTACAGCTTACGGTGGTCACCGACCTGGACCGCTCCTTTCTCGAAAACTACCTGCCGGGGATCCCCTTCCGCCTGCGGCAGCGGGTGCTGGATGTGGGCCTGGTGCAACGGGACAGCGTCCGCTTCGACCTGGCCGCCAGCCTCGACCGCCTGCGCCGGCTGCGGGCGGAGGCCGGCGCCCTGGTGGCTGCCGAGCGGGCCTTTCTGCAGGCAGCCGGGGTCCGGCTGGTGGTGGCGGACGTGCCCTTCCTGGCGGTGCAGGCGGCAGCGGCGGCCGGCATTCCGGCGGTGGCGGTCTCCAACTTCTCCTGGGACTGGATCTACCAGGACTACGCCGCCGCCGACCCGGACTGGGCCGAGATCGTGGCCTGGGTGACGGACTGCTACCGGCCGTGCAACCTGGTCTTGCAGCTGCCCATGGGCCAGGTTTCGGCCGCCTTCCGCCACCGGTTGCCGGTGCCGCTGGTGGCCAGCACCAACCGGCTGTCCGGGGCGGCGGTCCGCGCCCGCCTGGGGCTGGCTGCTGATGACAAGGTGTGCCTGATCGCCTTCGGCCGGCTGGATCTGCCCGCCGAGGCCATCGCGCGCCTGGCACAGCTTGGCGACTGGCGCTTCCTCTTCCGGCGGCCCGTCGCCCTGTCCCTCCCCAATGGCGTCGAGGCCCGGGACTGGGACCTCTCCTTCCCGGATCTGGTGGCCGCCGCCTCGGTGGTGATCAGCAAGCCCGGCTACGGCGTGGTCTCGGACTGTCTGGCCCAGGCCAAGCCCCTGGTCTGGTGCCAGCGGGGCCCCTTTGCCGAGGTGCCCTATCTCCTGGCCGCGGTGCGCACCCATCTGCCCGAAGCGGAGCTGGCCACCGCCGCCCTCTACGCCGGTGACTGGGGGCCGGCCCTGGCAGCGGCCCTGGCGCAGCCGCCTGGGCCGCCGGTGGAGCGCCTGGATGGCGCCGAGGTCTGCGCCCGCCTTCTGGTGGACTGTCTTCACAGAAAGTGGTCCACTCCGGGTACGGAATGCCCTTGATGCGGCTGCTGCTCCCGAGTAACCTGGGCTCTGCTCCGATGCCGTCTTCCCTGCAGAGGCCCAACCATGCCCTCTCACCGCGGCTATGATCCTGCCCTCCTGGCTCAGGGCCTTGCTGCCCTCACGCCGGTCCTGCTCCGGTATCTGACCGAGGCCCAGGCCGGCCACGGCAAGGTGCTGGTCCAGCGGCCGGTGGCCGAGATCCTGGAGGACCTGGACTTCCAGTCGGTGGTCGAGGACGGCCAGGCCGACCTCGCCGCCCTGACGGCCGCCATCCTCGAGCACAGCAACCATCTGGCCGACCCCCGCTACATCGGCCACCAGGTGGCGGTGCCCATGGTGCCCTCCGCCCTGGCCGACCTCGTCTCCGGCCTCACCAACAACGGCATGCCCATCTACGAGATGGGGCCGGCCGCCACCGCCATCGAGCGGGGCATGATCCGCTGGCTCCTGGACAAGGTGGGCTGGCAGGACAGCGGGGACGGGGTCATGACCCATGGCGGCAGCCTGGCCAATCTGACCTGTCTCCTGGCGGCCCGGGCCCGGGCCCTGCCCCAGGCCTGGGAGGAGGGGCCGAGCAGCGGGGCGGTGCTCCTGGCCTCCGCGGCCAGCCACTACTCCATCGCCCGGGCGGCGGCCATCATGGGCCTGGGCCGGCAGGCGGTCCAGGAGATCCCGGTGGATGGCCATGGCCGCATCCGGGTCGCCGACCTCAAGATCCTCTTCGACCGCCTCCAGGACGCTGGCAAAAAGGTGGTGGCGGTGGTCATCAACGCCTGCGTCACCGCCACCGGCGTCTACGATCCCATCTACGAGACGGCCTGCTTCTGCCGCCGGCGCAACGCCTGGCTGCATGTGGATGGCGCCCACGGCGCCTCGGCCCTGCTTGCCCCCCAGTACCGCTCTCTTCTGGCTGGCATCGAGCTGGCCGATTCCCTGACCTGGGACACCCACAAGATGCTGGGCACCTCCACGGTCTGCGGCGTCGCCCTCTTCCGGCAGCAGAGCGGCCTGGCCCAGACCTTCGCCCAGTCCGGCTCGTACCTGTTCGCCGGCGCCGGGCCGGGGCCGGACGTGGCGGCCCACACCGTGGAATGCACCAAGCAGCCCCTGGCCATGAAGCTCTTCTTCAACCTGGCGGTGATGGGCGAGGCCGGCCTGGCCAGCCACGTTGCCGAGCTGTTCCAGGCGGCCCGCGCCTTCTACGACCGGATCGTCAGCCGGCCAGGCTTCGTCGGCCTCTGCCCGCCCGAGGCCAACGTCTTCTGCTTCGCTTACGGCGACAGCGGCGAGCTTCAAGACCGCATCCGCCAGGCCCTGGTGGCCGAAGGCGACTTCTACATCACCCGCGCCACGGTAGACGGCCGCAGCTACCTGCGGCTGGCGGTGATGAACCCCTTCACCAGCGCTGGCCACATCGACGCCCTGTGCCAGCGCATCGAGGCCCTTGCCGAGGAGCTGACCCTGGCATGAAGATCCGCTTCTATCGCTCGTTTCTGTGCCCCCGCTGCCTGCTCGTGGCCCGGGAGCTGTCGCGCCTGTGCCAGCGCCACCCCGACCTGGAGGTGGAGACCGTGGAGGCCACCCTGCACCCTACCACCGCCTGGCAGGCGGGGGTGCGGATGGTGCCAGCCCTGGAGATCGGCGGCCGTTTTTTGGCTGGCTGGATCCTGCTGCCGGCCCAGGTGCGCCGGTTCGTGGAGGAGGCCATGGCCACAAGGCCGAGCGGGCCGGTGGGCGAGGTGGCGCGATGATCGACGAGCCAGCCGGCCCTCCGGCTGCGGCCCCCCTGGTCCGGGAGACCGACCTGCACGTCTGCCCGGCCTGCGGCTACCGGGACGGCTTTCACGTCTCGTTCCAACTGGCCACCGCCGGGGCGACCACCGCCGCCGTCATCCTCATCTGTCCCAACTGCCACCGGCACTTCCGGCTGGGCTGGCAGATCGACCTGCTGCCGGCCGGCGACCATCCGCCCCGTGGCGATTGAGCCCCTGTTCAACATCGTCTCCGCGATCGGCTTTGCGGTTGCCTTCCTGCTGGTCCTGCGCATCCAGAAGAACCTCATCGGCCATCCGGCCCGCGTCTTTCTGTGCGTCTTCCTGGGCATCTACTTCCTGGTCCAGCTGTCGAGCCTCCTCCAGCAGGGCGGCATCGGCTTTTATCTGGAGCGCTACCAGTACTACGCCGAGTTCCTCTTCCCACCCCTCTTTCTCTTCTTCATCTTCCCGGCCTTTGCCCTCTACGTCTTCTCGATGTTCATGCGCCAGGACCTCGAGCGGCGCATGCAGATCGAGGCCAGCCTGCGGGAGAGCGAGGACAAGTTCAAGAGCCTCACCGAGCAGATGGCGGACGGGGTGGCGGTGGTGATCGGCGGCCGCACCCGCTGGGTCAACCCCGCCTTTGCCGAGATCTTTGGCCGCCAGGTCAGCGATCTTCTGGATCTGCCCCTGGCCTCCCTGGCCAGCACCGGTGGAGTGGCCCTGCTCCAGGAGCGGGCGGCGGCCCGGGCCGCAGGCCGCAAGCTGCCCACCCTGTTCGAGATGGAGGCCCGCCGCCATGACGGCCGGCTGATCGTCGTCGAGGTGTCGGAGACCGAGATCGTCTTCGAGGGGGAGAACGCCCTGCAGGTGCTGCTCCGGGATGTCACCGATCGCAAGCGGGCCGAGGAGGCGGTCTGGCGGGCCAAGGAGGAATGGGAGCGCACCTTCGACACCGTGCCGGACCATATCGCCATCCTGGATGCCCGGCACCGGATCGTCCGCATCAACCGGTCGCTCGCCGACCGCCTGGGGGTGGAGCCGACTGCTGCCCAGGGCCAGTCCTTCCACACCCTGGTCCATGGCCTGGAGGAGGCACAGCCCACCCCGATGCCGGGCCAGGTCGCCGAGGAGGCCGGCCTGGACAGCGCCATCGAGCTCTATGAGGAGCGGCCGGACGGCTCCCACTTCCTGGTCACCGTCACCCCGCTCACCGACAGCCAGGGAGGTCTGGCCGGCTCGGTACGGGTGGCCCGGGACATCACCGAGATCAAGCGGGTGGAGCGGGAGCTGGCCGCCACCCGAGCCTTCCTGCAGTCGGTCCTGGACGGCGTCACCGACTCCATCATGGTGGTGGGGCTGGACTACCGGGTCCACCTGCTGAACCGTACCGCCGCCGAGCTGCACGCCGCAGGCCCCGCGGACGGCAGCCGCTCCTGCCACGAGATCTCCCACCACCGGTCCGAGCCCTGCTCCGGCGAGGAGCACCCGTGCCCGCTGCGGGCGGTGGTGGCCTCCCGGGAGCCGGTCACCGTCATCCACACCCATACCAGGGCCGACGGCGCCGAGTACGTGGTGGAGATCGCGGCCTCGCCCATCGTGAGCGACGACGGCCAGGTCTCCGGCATCATCGAGGTGGGCCGGGACATCACCGAGAAGCTCCGGCTGGAAAAGGAGCGGCGGGGACTGGAGCTGCGCCTGTTCCAGGCCCAGAAGGACCAGTCCATCGCCACCCTGGCCGCGGGCATCGCCCACGACTTCAACAACCAGCTGGCCACGGTGATCGGCAACGCCGAGCTCCTGGAGATGCCCGCGGCCAGCCACGAGCACCGGTCGGCCATGACGGCGGCCATCCTGGGCGCGGCCCAGCGGATGACCGAGCTGACCGCCCAGCTCCTGGCCTACGCCCGGACCGGTGCCCGGGAAAAGAAGGTCTTGAGCCTCAACGAGATGGCCCGGCAGATCCTGGAGGTGGAGGGCATGGGTCAGGGCCTGCCGGTGGAAAGCCGCCTGGAGCTGGCGCCTGATCTGTGGCCGGTGACCGCCGACTCCGACCAGATCGCCCAGGTGCTCACCGCGCTTTTTGCCAACGCCTTCGAGGCCATGGACGAGGAGGGCGGCACCCTGACCGTGCGTACCGCCAACCTCGCGCAACGGGCGGAGTGGGTCTGCGACCTGCACAACGCGCACCCGGCCGGCGACTATGTGCTCCTGGAGGTGGCGGACACCGGGCCGGGCATCGCCGAGGAGGTGAGAAGCCGGATCTTCGAGCCCTTTGTCACCACCAGGGCCCTGGGCCGGGGCCTGGGGCTGGCAGCGGTGGCCGGCATCATCCAGCACCACGGGGGCTGTGTGGCCGCCACCAGCAGGCCTGGGGAAGGCGCGGTCTTCCGGGTCCATCTGCCCCGGGCCGAGGAAAGCGGCCCCGGCGAGGAAGCGGCCCAGGTCGCCGCCTTGCGGCCCCGGGGTCGGGTCCGGATCATGGTCCTGGACGGCGAGCCCCAGGTCAGACTCATGCTGCGCAACGCCCTGGCGGCCCACGGCTTTTCCGTGGTCAGCCCGGCCAGCCCCCGGGAGGCCATGGACATCCTCACCAGCCGCCGGCAGGTCATCGATCTGGCCATCCTCGACATCCGCATGCGGGGCCGAAACGGTCGCGTGCTGTTCCACGAGATCAAGGCCCTCCGGCCGGATCTGCCCCTTCTGACCTCCAGCGGCTACGACGCCGCCACCGCCCTGGCCGGCATCACCCTCACACCCGATGACGGCTTCATCCAGAAGCCGTACCGCCAGGCCGATCTCATCGCCAAGGTGAACGATCTTCTGGAGGGCAGCAGCAGCCGCCGGCAGGCCATGGTGAGCCGGCCTACCACCCTGCGCCTCCTGTCCGGCCGCCGGCCCGCCTGAAGAGGTCGGCCTCACTTCTGGCGCAGCAGCTCCAGGGAGACGAGGATCTTCACCTCCCGGCCCACAACACCCATCCGAAAGAATTTGCCGTCCCCCACGTGGTAGCTCAGCCGATCGATGGTGAGCTGACCCTCCAGGCCCGCCACCAGGGAACGGGGATCCATGGGGTGGTCCTGGCCGGGATGGAAGACCACCGGCAGCACCACCTCCCGGGTGACGTCTTTGATCGTCAGCCGGCCGGCAATGTCGAAGGTCTGCTCGCCGGTCCTGGTGATGGCGGTGCTGGCAAAGGTCATGCGGGGATAGGTGCTGGCCGCGAAGAAGTCGTCGGAGCGCAGGTGGCCGTCCCGTTTGGCCACCCCGGTCTCGACGCTGGCCACCTCGATCTCCAGACGCACCGAGCTGGCGCCGGGGTTGGCCGGGTCGAAGCGGATGGAGCCGCTGTACTCCGGGAAGGAGCCGCGGATGCTGGAGAAGATGTGCCGGACATCGAAGAAGAAGTTGGAGTGGGCGGTGTCGAGGCTCCACGCCGGGACCTCGGCCCCGGCGGGGGCGGCCAGGAGGGCGCCCAGGAGAAGCGCCGTCAGGATGGTGCTCAGTGCGGTCTTCATGATTGCCTCCTTGGAGAAAAGGTGAAGCCTTCGCCCGGCCGGATGCGCATCAGAGGCTGAAGGCCTCATCGTGGATGTGACGCCGGGCAAAGCCGAGCCCGGCCAGGATGCCGCGGACCTCGGCCATCATTGCCGGTGGACCGCACAGGAAGACCTCCGCCTCCCGGTGGCAGGGTGCCAGATGCTGGGCCAGGATGGCCCGGTCCAGCCGGCGGCCCGGCTCCGCCGCCCCGGGCTGCGGCCGGCTGTGATGGGGCAGGAACCGGAAGCCCGGGAGCCGCTGGCCCAGGCGCGGCCATTCCTCGGGAAAGAGGAGATCCTCCCGGCGCCGCACGCTCCAGACCAGGGTGATGGGCCGCCGGTCGCCGGTGTCGGCCAGATGGCGGAGCATGGCCAGCATGGGGGTGATGCCGATGCCGCCGGCGATCATCACCAGCTCCCGGGCCTGGAGGTAGACGAGGTGGCTGAAGCGGCCGAAGGGTCCCTCCAGGGCGACCCGCTCGCCGGCCGCGAGCTTCGGGACAGTCCGGGTCCAGTCGCCGCAGGCCCGGATGGTGAAAAGAAGGCAGGCCGGCCGCAAAGGCGAGGAGGCGATGGTGAAGGGGTGCTCCTCGGCGGAGACCGCCCTGGATTGGCAGCTCAGGAAGGCGAACTGGCCCGGCAGATAGGCGAAAGTCCGGCGGCCTTCCGGGACCAGCTCGATGGTGCAGGTATCGGGGCCGGCCGGGGTTACGGCCCGGACGCGGCAGGGCCGCCGGCCCAGACGCCGCAGCCAGCTGCCGGCCAGCACCGGGACGACGGTCGCCAGGGCGGCGAGGGCCGCCAGGCGGGGCGGGCCGGCGGCAAAGCTGTCCGAGACGGTCAGCACGTGGCCAAACAGCAGGGCCAGCACCGCCACCGCCCCCAGCCGGTGCAGCGGCCACCAGCGGTGGAAGGCCAGGCCCCAGGCCAGCCGCCAGCGGGCCACCGCCGCCATGACCAGGATCGAGGTCAGGAGCAGAAGACCCAGCGCCTCTGGCCAGAGCTTGGCGGTCAGCCGCAAGGTGCCCAGGGTTCCCAGATCCAGCACCAGAAAGGGATGGCCCAGGGCCAGGAGGGCCAGGAGAAGACCGCCATGGCGATGGCGGCGGAAGAGCCAGGGCAGACCGGCCAGTCGATCCAGAAGGTGCAGGCGGGCGGCCAGCAGGGGCTGCAGGAGCAGCAGGCAGGCGGCGGCCAGCCCCAGCATCTTGCCGCCCCGCAAGAGCAGCCGATCGAGGCCGAACCGGTACCACAGGGTCTTGGACGGAAAGAGCCAGGGGATGCTGAGCGCCCCGGCCAGGAGCAGGGCCAGGAGGATGAGGACAAGACCGCCCAGAAGGAGTCGCCACCCGGGAGCAAGGGGGCGGCCGAGGGCGATGGCGGCAGGGGTCATGGCAGGCCTTTGTCGCCCCCGTCGGGCGGACCGCGGCAGCGGTCCTGCCCGTCCCAGGGCCGATGCGCACCATGATGCCCCTGGCAAGACGGTCAGGTCAAGGGCGGGGATTCGGCGGCATCGTGCGCCGCCCCCTGTTCCGGCACGCGGCTGGCCAGCACCTTGTCCAGGCGCCTGCCGTCCAGATCGACCACCTCCAGCCGCCACTGCTCCCACTCGGTGACATCGCCGGTCCGCGGCAGGCGACCGAGGAGCCACATCATCATGCCGCTCAGCGTGTGGTATCTCCCCTTGTCCTCCTCCGGCGTTTCCTTGAGATCGAGACGATCCTTCAGCTCCTGGAGCGGGATCAGCCCATCCAGCAGCCACGAGCCGTCCTGGCGCTGGACGGCCCAGGCATCCTCGGCATTGCGCGGCTGGAATTCCCCGGTGACAGCCTCCAGCACGTCCTGCAAGGTGACCAGTCCCAGGACCTCGCCGTATTCGTCGATGACGAACACGATCTGGGTGCTGGAGGCCCGGAACTGCTCCAGGAGGTCCATCCCGGTCGCCGACTCGGGCACATAGGCACAGGGTTGAAGCTGGGCCGTCAGGTCAATCCTGCCGCTGGTGTGCAGCTGGGCCAAGAGCTGCTTGGCTGCAACGATGCCCAGGATGTCACCCAGCCCGCCCCGGCAGACCGGGAAGCGGGAATGGTCGGATGCCGCCACCTGGCTCAGGGTGGCTTCGAGGGGCTGATTGATGTCCAGGTAGACGATGTCGCTGCGCGGAATCATGAGCGAGCCCACCTGCCGGTCATCCAGGCGGAACACGTTGCGCATCATGACGTGCTCCTGTTTCTCGAGCACGCCCGCTTCCGAGCCTTCTGCCAGCATGGCGTGGATGTCTTCCTCGGTCACCTCCGATCCGCCCCGATCGCGCTTGCCCATCAGCTTCAGGATGAGGTCGGTGGAAAACGACAGCAGGTGAACGAACGGACGCGAGATCAGGGCCAGCAGCGAGATCGGCCGGGCCATGCGCCTGGCGATCCTTTCGGCATTGAACTGGGCGATCCGCTTGGGCACCAGCTCGCCGGCAACGATGGAGACATAGGTGATGCCCACCACCACCAGAGCCGTCGCCAGGACTTCGCTCAGCTCCTGCTCGGTGCCGCGGGTCTGCAGCCAGGCAGCAAGAGGGGTCGCCAGGGCGGCCTCACCGACGATCCCGTTCAGGATGCCAATCGCGGTGATGCCGATCTGGATGGTGGACAGGAAGCGGGTCGGCTCGGCGCCAAGGCGCATCGCGATCTCCGAGGAGGCATCGCCCTCCGCCGCCAGTCGCGCCAGCCGGCTCCGTTTCGCCGTGACCAGGGCGATCTCGGACATGGCAAAGAGGCCGTTGAGGAGAATGAGTGCGACCAGCACGAAGACTTCCATGGAGTGATCCTTGATCCGAAGAATGGCCCTCCTGACCGCGCGGCCGGGCAGGACCGCGCGATCATGGGCCAGAAGGTCCTTCCCCTCCGGGCCGGCCGGCCAGATCTTCTTCCTCAGGGCCAGGGGCAGCCGGGGGGAACGGTTGGCCGTTCAGCTTGAGACGGCCTGCCTTCAGCTCCGCCTGCACCTTGATCATCCCGCCTTCCCAGGTGATGTAGCCCTGCTCGCTGAAGACGGCGAGCTGCGCCCGGACCTGTTCCTGCTGCTGCCCGGCTGCGTTCTCTGCCCCGGCGCCGCGGTCAGCCATCCCGAAAAGGAGCGCCTCGGGAACAGCTGCGTCGCCGGCAGCCTCCAGCTTGGCCAGCAGCATCGCCGGCTCATCCAGATCCTCAGGGGTGACGCCTGGCAATCGCACCCTCGCCGCCAGCCGCGCCTCCCCCGCCGGGCCAACGACGGCCAGGCGATCGATGACGAGCTCGGGCTGATGCGCCAGCAGGGTCCTGACCGGTTCGAGCAGCGCGGCAAAGACCTGGGCCGCGCCGGCCGGGGATGGTCCCGCCACCTCCATCGCCTGCGGAACCATGGCCAGCATCGTGTGATAGAGATCCGCCATCGTCCTGGCGTGCAGGTGCCGGAAGGCCAGATCGAAGTGGGCCGGTCCCCATTTCTGGTCCGCCACGCAAATCTCTTCTACCCCCATCCGGCCGGCAATGTCGAGGATGTCGCCACTGTCCGGCATCTCGACGCCGTACCGGAGCTGCTTCAGGGTCACGGCCGGCCGAGCGGCAGCGGCGTTCTCGACCCGGATCTCCTCAATCGAGAACAGCTGGGAGCCCGAGTAGAAGAACGGCTCGTCCTCATAGACCCGCTTCTGATCGGCCTCGAAGCGGAGGTCAGAAAAGAGCATCCGGGTCTCGTTGCCCTCCTTCAGCTCGATGCGCGGCGTCCGGCCGGTCGCGGTGTATTGCTGCAGGTTGGGGGCGGCATCGATTTGCCCCTCGAACCCTTCCCAGAGGAGGCTCACCGCTGTGCCGGTGGGCGCCGGCGGCAGCGTCACCGCAGCCCTGGGGCTGTGCACGAAGGCGGAGAAGCCACCATCGAAACGGAAGACGGTTTGGCTCGCCACCGGTTTCTTGTCGCCGAAGGCCTGTCGCATCTCCTGGGGGAGATCAGGCACCGTGACGTCGCTGTCGCCGACTGCCGCGGCCAGCCTGGAAAGACCGGGAAACGGCCCATGCTGAATCCGGGTGTGGATCGTCACCGCCAACCGCTCGGGCACGGCCACCGCTGATCCAGACACCGCCTGGGTGCTGGCCAGGGCCCGCATGGTGTCGCCGAACAGCTCAATGGTCGCGGTCTCCTGGGAGCAGAAGACGCCCCGCCGGTAGTCCCGCTGGACGATCGTGAGGTAAGGCAGGGTTGCCACCAGGCTGTACTGCTGACCGATGACCTTTTCGATCTCCCTGCCCATGAACCAGGTGGACCCGGTGTAGAGGCCGCCGAGCAGGGCCGCCCCCAGCATCATCCCCAGCGCTGTTCTCATCTTCACGGTTCGCATCCTCAACAGAATCGGTTGCTGCCCCCCGGATCGGCAACGTGCCAGTCCTGCGCGGCAGAGCGGGAGGACTCAGGGCGGCGCTCAGGATGGCGGTCAACTGGGGCTGTTGTGTTGCCGTCCTGCCCGAGCTTCGAGCCACTTCCTGAGGGATTGCTGGCTTTCGCCCGACGCCCTGCCAGCCAGCAAGCCTTCAATGCTGATATCTTCGTCCAGGTCTTCCCAATGAATACCTTCGCCCCCACCGATGAGCCGCCAACGTTCTCGCTCTCCAGGTGTGGCCTCGACGAGCCGAGGATACCAGCCCAGGGGCACCGAAATCGTCCGGCCATCGCTCAGGTCCACAGAAAGGGTGTCGTCATTGATCTGAACGCGGACAGCGTAAGGGATCTCAATTTGAATCGCCGTGATAGCCATACCAAGCCCTCTTCAGCTCATCCTGGTGGGTCTTGATGATCCTCTCGATTCGCACGAGCTCCATTCGGGCAAATCCACCGCTGCTATGGAGCCGAACCGGATCCAGCCAATACTTGGCGACATTCTCGTCACGTTCCACGTGAACGTGCAAGGGATCGTTCCGGTCTCCCGCATAGAAGAAGAACCGATACGGCCCGTCACGCAGGACTGTCGGCATCTTCGCTGACCTCTATTGGTCACGCGACGCGCTACAGCTTGTTGGCAAAGTCGCGACTGGAGGTCGGTGGCGGCAGCGGCCTTCCCTCAGCACGGTAGAGCTCGATGGCCTCCTCAACAATTTGGCACAGCTCGTCGAAGACGGCCTTCTCGTCAGAGCCATGGCACCCCCCACGAACAAGCCCCGGTGCGCTGCCAACGTAGCACTGGTCCGCTTCAGACCATTCGACGATCTTCACGTATTTCGCGCTGTCCTTCATCTCTTCGACTCCTCGATTGCCAAGCGTACAGCCCGAAGGATCGCGAGCTGGTCTGCGCCCTCATCCAGGCCGTGGTCCTCCTCCGGGATGCCCTGGACAAGAAGACCGGCGCCATCAAGCGGCTCCTGGGGATGATCTTCGGCGCCAAGACCGAATCCTTGCGCGGGCTCGGC
>JBFMBH010000106.1 GCA_040755095.1 Thermodesulfobacteriota bacterium | reverse complement strand
CCCTGGTCGACCCGTCTCCTGTCCATCAAGACCCAGGCCGGTGCCGAGACCGTGCAGTGGAAGGAGTACCTGTACACCAGGACCAGCGACATCGCCCAGATCACGGACAAGAAGACCAGCGCCACCTTCTACTTCGGCAAGATCTTCGAGGTCACCAGCCTCGGCACCGAGACCAGGTACATCTTTGCCGGCTCCCTCCGGGTGGCCAAGGTGGAGAACGGCCTCCCCATGTATTTCGCCAAGGACCACCTGGGCAGCACGGCGGCCACCCTGTCCGGCCTCTCCGTCATCGAGAGCAGCGAGTACCTGCCCTTCGGCCAGGAGCGCAGCCACACCGGCTCCGTCGAGGAAAGCCACAAGTTCACCGACCAGGAGCTCGCCCCGGCAGGGACACGTCAAAGTCGTTTGCCGTCAAGGGTCGAGGTGCCGGTGGAGTTTTGGCCGGTGGGTGGAACGTGTTGACGTCTTGGCTGGAGCGGGCACAGACGGCCTTGGGTTGCGGCTTTTAGGTCTACGTACGGTCAACCCGGCGCCATGTGGTCCGAATTGGGCGTAGCAGAGCCGTGGCCGCAGTGGACTGGGGTGGATGGAGAGAAGGATGATCAGAGGCCGAGCAGCCGAAGGGCCAAGTCGTGGACCGGGACGTAGGGGCCGAAAGTGCATTCCTCCAGCCCTGCACTTTCGACCCCTACGATCTCCCCCACCGCGTGGACAGCTGCCAGTACTTCGACGGTCTGGGCCGGCCGACCCTGGCGGTGCGGATCGGCACCGAGGCCGGCGACACCGAGACGAAATACATCACCACCCGCCTGCGCTACGACAGCATGGGCCGCCAGTACCGGGTGGAGGGGCCGTACGCCGCCAGGTACCAGAACGGGCTGCTCATCCCCCTCACCAACTCCTACCCGCGAGTCATCACCTACTTTGACTTCCGCGGCCGGCCGACCACGGTCAGCCGGACAGACAACTCCGGCGGCACCGGCTTCCGGTGGCTGACCACCACCTTCACCTACGAGGGCCTCAGCACCACCGTCGAGGATGCCGATCTCCGGAAGAATGGTCGAGGTGGTGGAGGATCCGGGCAGCGGCGAGAAGAACTCGCTCACCAGCGTGCCTTTCCGCAAGCCTGTGGCGGCCCCTCCCGCGGCGAATTTTTTTTCGGGCGGCGGGGGGGGGCAGAACGTAGCGGGTGCTGGCGGCGGGCGAGCGTGAGCAGGCGGATTCCCGGTGCTGGGGCGGATCCGAGGTGGGCGTGGCGGCGCAGGCGGGGTGAGCTCCGGCGAGTCGACCGACGGGCGGCAGGGGCTATCCCGGGTCGGTGGGTCCTTGGGAAGCACCAGGGCAGGAACTTGGCCGGGTCCTGGGCCACGTGGTCGCCGGCGGCCAGAAGCCAGGCGAGGTAAGCGAAGGGGTTGATGCACCTGGGCGTTGGTGAGAATGACCAAGGTGTTGGTGGCGGGGTCATTCTCCTTGAAGGATCATGGAGAACGACGACGGCGTTGATCGGGTTGGGCACGAAATTCTTTCGGTTTTCGTGGCTGCCACTTCCCAGCTCACCGTAAGGCGTCCTCCTCCACCTGGGGCGCTGCCGCGGCCACGTAGCGGAGAAGGGTTTCGACATACTGGAGGCCGGTCCGGGAGCGGGCGAGATCCCGCATGAGGGCGAGAACCCCTGGCAGACGCTCGTTCAGGTCGTCGGCGAAGATGTGCTTGGTGATGGGAAGGAAGCTGCGGAGCAGCACCTCGCCCCGGATGGCCTCGTCTGGCCAGCGGGCCAGGTCGATGAGCCCGTTGAGGCGGAGGGATTGCTCCGCGAAGACTCCCGGGCGATGGTTGCAGGGGACGTCACGGCCCCGACCACCTCAGTCGCGCAGGGTGCGGCGCACGAGATCGCGGAAGGCGTCCAGGGAGGGGATGGTGACGGCGCGCTTGAGGAGCGCCTGCAGGGCCATCTCGGTTTGCACCTCCTCCAGGCTGGTGACCAGGGAATCCGGCACGGTCTCGAACCTGGCCTCCAGAACCTCGACGACGCTCCGGCGCAGCGCCCTGGTCATCCCCTGCTGCATTCCCTGTTGTATTCCTTGCTGTATTCCTTGCTGCATTCCTTGCTGCAGCCCCTGCTGCAGCCCTTGTTGGAGGCCGCGCTCCAGGCCCCGCTGTTCCCAACGTTCGGCAAGTGTCGGCATGGCAAGATCTCCTGAGGCGAGAGTGGTGTCGATGGCGGCGCGAAAGGCGTCCTCCTCCACCTGGGGCGCTGCTGCGGCCACGTAGCGGAGAAGGGTTTCGACATACTGGAGGCCGGTCCGGGAGCGGGCGAGATCCCGCATGAGGGCGAGAACCCCTGGCAGGCGCTCGTTCAGGTCGTCGGCGAAGATGTGCTTGGTGATGAGAAGAAAGCTGCGGAGCAGCACCTCGCCCCGGATGGCCTCGTCGGGCCAGCGGGCCAGGTCGATCAGCTCGTAGCGGAAGGAGGGACGATAGGGGGAAAGCGGCTCTGGCAGGTCAAAGAGGCCCCCGAGGTCCAGGGGATGGGACCAGACCGGGCGGCCGTGGTACAAGAGGATGGGGATCACCGGCGGCAGCCGGTCCGTGCCGTGGATCGCCCGGTGCCGGCTCCAGATCTGGACCGCGTAGCGCAGGACATCGAGGGGCGGGCAGCCGACGACGTGGCTGCGGTGCTCGAAGAGGATGTAGAGGTAGCCTGGCCGGCCATCCACCAGGTTGACCTGGTAGAGGAGGTCGGACAGGTGCTCGGCCAGGTGGGGATCGACGAAGGTGTCTTTGACCACCTCCAGGCTGGCCAGGTCCAGGCAGGCGATGACCTCGGCTGGCAGGTAGTTGGCCAGGAAGTCCCTGGCCGTGGCTGGCTGGCCCAGGACCTCCTTCACGAAGCGATCGTGGGGGTTGGCGACCTCGCTCATGGCCGCATGGTACGCGGGGCGGGCAGGGCTGTCAATGCGCGGACGTCAGGGGGGACGTTCGGCAGAAAGCGCTGCACGGTGGCCGGCGCGACCAGAGGACCTCCAGATCGGTCAACAGCCGTCCGGAGGCCTCGCCTGAGCCCGGTTGGGAACGGGGATCAACCCCGCCCGACGCCCGACCGGATAGCTGCTCCGTATCTCTCCATGGCTACACAGGGGTGGTGCCCAGCCCGTGTCGGCTTCTGGTTCTCTCGTCGAAGTGGCAGCCCGGCAGGTCAACCGGTCTTTCGGGACCAACGGGGGGCCCCCCTGGTCAGTACAGCCGGCGCAGGGCCGAGGCCTTGATGACCGCCGTCACCTCCGCCCCGGGGCGGATCGCCAGTTGCGGCACTGCCTCCGGCACGATCTGGGAAACCAGACTGCCGCCGGCGCAGGCCAGCTCGACGCCGATCCGGTTGCCGTCCCCGAACAGACCGCCAACCCGGCAGGCGAGGCGATTGCGGGCACTGGTGGCTTCGGGGTCGCACTTGAAGAGGGTGATGTCTTTTGCCCCCAGCTCGAAAAGGCTGCCCGCGCCATCGCCCTTCTCGGTGGCGATGAGATCCACCCCGCCCCAGCGATAGCGCCACAGGTCCCCCTGAGGCTGCGGATCCTTCAGGGTGAGCAGGTTGACGTAGCCGCGGCTGTTGGCCCCCAGTTGGCGGCGGGCCAGCTCCTCCACCGGCAGGGACGCCGCCACCTGGCCGTGCTCGAAGAGCAGCACCTCCTCGGTGAGCAGGCGCATCTCCTGCAACGAATGGCTGATGAGCATGAACGGCATATCGAACTCGCCGAGCACCCTCTTCAGGTAGGGAATGATCTGGTATTTCCGCTGGTCATCCAGGCCGGTCAGGGGCTCATCCATCAGGACCAGGCGGGGGCAGGCCAGCATGGTACGGGCCAGCGCCACCCGCTGGCGCTCGCCGCCGGACAGGCCGGATACCCGGCGGGCCAGGAGATGGCCCAGGTCCAGCGCCGCGATCAGGGCGTCCGGATCGATCCGCCGCTCCAACGGCGGGGTCCGTTTCCAGCCGTAGAACAGGTTGCCCCGCACATCGAGATGGGGAAAAAGGTGGGCATGCTGGAAGACCACGCCGATCCGGCGCGCCTCCGGTGGCTGGTTGATCCTGCGGCCGGCATCGAAGAGGACCTGGCCGGACAGGACGATCCGGCCGGCGTCCGGAGCGAGCAGGCCGGCCACGAGGTGCATCAGGGTCGATTTGCCGCTGCCGGAGGGGCCGAACACGCCGCAGCAGCGCGAGGTGACGCGCAGATCGGCCCGCAGCTCGAAGCCAGGGAATCTTTTTGTGACCTGGGCCTCCAGGGCCATCACGACCTCCGGGTCCGGAAGAAGCGGGTTGCGGCCTCGCCCGCCAGGAGCGCCACGAAGGACAGGGCCATGGAGACCAGGCAGAGTGCCAGGGCCGGGCGGCCGCCGCCAGGGGTGGCGGTGTAGTCATAGATCGCCAGGGGAATGGTCTGGGTGATGCCGGGGATGTTGCCGGCCAGGACGACCGTGGCCCCGAGCTCACCCAGGCTGCGGGCGAACATGAGCGTCATACCGGCCAGAAGCGCCGGTGCGGCGAGGGGCAGCACGACCGTGCAGAGGGTATCCCACCGGGAGGCGCCCAGGGTGCGGGCAGCCTGCAGGCAGTGCGCGTCGATCCCCTCCAGGCCGATGCGGATGGCGCGCACCAGCAAGGGAAAGCCGACCACCGCCGAGGCGACGACGGCGCCGGTGAGGGTGAAGACGATCCGCAGGTGGAGCTGGGCGAGCAGAGGGCCAAAGGCACCGTTGCGGCCAAAGAGCAGCAACAGCAGGTAGCCCACCACCACCGGCGGCAGCACCAGGGGCAAATTCACAATCCCCTCCAGGATCGTCTTCCCTGGCAGGCGCCCGAAGGCGAGCAGATAGGCCGTGGCAAAGCCAAAGGGCGCCGAGAGCACGGTGGCCACGGAGGCCACCTTGACCGACAGCAGAATCGCCTGCAGATCTTGCGGGGAGAGAGCCATCATGACAACGGTGCCGGTGGCGGCCGGTGGTTGCCGCCAGCCGTGCCAGCGGCCGGGGCCACAAAGCCGAAGCGCTCCAGAATGGCCAACGCCGCCGGGGTGGCCAGAAAGTCGAGCAGCGATCGGGCGGCCTCGTTGTGACTGCCCTCCGGGGTGAGCCCGGCCGGGCAGTCGATCCGCTCATGCAGCGCCGCCGGCACGGTGAAGAGGATGACCGCCCGGCCGGCCAGCAGGGCGTCGCTCTTGTAGATGAAGGCGCCGTCCACCTCCCCCCGGTCAGCATAGAGCAGGGCCTGCCGGACGTCCCTGGCCATCACCAGCTGGTTGGCCGAAAGCATCTTCTCGTAGACCGAGACGGCCCGCATGGCCTGCTCGGCATACTGGCCCGCCGGCACACTCCGGGGGCTGCCCAGGGCGATCCGGGAAAGCTGCGGCAGCGCCGCCAGCGAGGCGACCCCGACTCCGGGGCGACCGGCGAAGACCAGGGTGTTGGCGGCGATCACCCGCACGGATCCGCCCTCGATGCGGCCCTCCCGCACCAGGTGATCCATCCATTGGCGGTTGGCCGAGATGAAAAGGTCGGCAGGCGCCCCCTGGACGATCTGCTCGGCCAGGGCGCCGGAGGAGCCGAAATTGGGCCGGATGACCACCTGCGGCTGCCCGTGGCGGAAGGCAGCGGCCAGGGCCTTGACGGCGTCGCTCAGGCTGGCGGCCGCCGACAGATGGATCTCCGCGGCCGCAGCCCGAGCCGGCCCCGAGAGGACGGCAAGGACAAACAGCGCCAGGACGGCTCCTTTGGCCTTCGTGGTCTTCATCGCCTGCTCTCTCCCGCCATGGCTGGCTCCTCGGGTTGGGCTCTCGTTGCGGTCTTTCTTTTGACCAGAGAGCAACCGCTGTGCCAGGGGATGGCGGCCGGCGGCTCCGGGCCGCACGGTAGCGCGCTGCCGGCCAGCGGCGGCCGGCCACCCGGACCGCCAGCGGTTGGGCGTGCCGGAGAGGAGACAAGAATGGAGGGCAAGGGACAGAATTGTCCCACAGGGAGTGCCGAGGGGCGCCAGCCGCCCCCGCCCTTCCCGGGTGGCTAAGGCTGCCGGGGCTGGCCGGGGCGGGGGCCGATCTCCCACATCGGCCGGCCGCGGTAGTCCCGGAAGACCATGGTGCGACCGTCCGGCAGCAGGCGCAGGCAGCGGGCGACGACGATCCGCTCGCCGTCGGCAGCCAGCGACTTGGACCCCTCCACCACCACCTCGACACCGTCCGCCAGGGGAAGCTTGAGCTGCCGCCAGTACCAGGGAGGGGCGGTGACGACCAGGTAGGGGCCGCTTGCGGTCTGCAGCCGGAAGCGGACCAGTCCCTGGTCCGGGACGACCAGGCCAGCCGCCTGGCCTTGGACCTCGCCCACCGTGTTGCGGTCGAAGCCCAGGGCTGAATCGGGCGCGGTCAGGCCGGTCGCCGCCTCCCCCCCGGCGGCCCGGGCCGGCAGCGCCGCCGGCACCAGCAGAGCCAGGGCCAGGAGCGAGGCCAGGCTGGCGGCTGGCCGCTCCCTCTTGCCACGGGCAGGGGTCGTCATAGGCCGTACTCCTTGATCCGGTACTGGAGGGTGCGCAGGGAGATGCCCAGGAGCTCCGCCGCCTGGCGGCGGTTGCCCCCCACCTCGGAGAGCACCCGGACAATGGTCTCCCGCTCGCTGGCCTGCAGGCGCCCCGCCCCCTCCCCCGGACCCATTGGCTCCAGATTCAGATGGCGAGGCAGGACGGTGCTGCCGGCCAGGATCACCGCCCGCTCGATAACGTTTTGCAGCTCGCGGACATTGCCCGGCCAGGCATAGGCGGCCAGGGCCTGGCCGGCCTCGCCGGTCAAGGCCGGCGGCGGCTTGCCGCAAGCCGCCGCCGAGCGGACCACAAAGTACTGGGCCAGCGGCAGGATGGCGTCCCGGCGCCAGGCCAGGGGCGGGATGGCGATGGGGAAGACGTTGAGACGGTAGAAGAGGTCCTCCCGGAAGCGGCCGGCTGCCATCGCCGCCCGCAGGTCCTGGTTGGTGGCCGAGATGATCCGCACATCCGTGGCCACCGGACCGGCTCCGCCCACCCGCTCGATCTCCCGCTCCTGCAGCACCCGCAAGAGCTTCACCTGGATGGCGAGCGGGATGTCCCCGACCTCGTCCAGAAAGAGGGTGCCGCCATGGGCCAGCTCGAAGCGCCCCTTGCGGCTGGCCACCGCGCCGGTATAGGCACCCCGCTCGTGGCCGAACAGCTCACTTTCGAGCACCGACTCGGCCAGGGCCGCGCAATGCACGGCCACGAACGGCCGCAGGCGCCGGGCACTCAGGCCATGGATGGCCCGAGCCACCAGCTCCTTGCCGGTGCCGGTCGGGCCGGTGACCAGAACCGTGGTCGTGGTGGGGGCCACCTCGACCACCAGCTGGCGGACCGCCTGCATGGCCTCGCCGCAGAACACGGTCTCCAGGGGCGGGAAGCTTCGCCCCAGCTCCTCGGACAGAACCTCGATCTTCTCCTCGGCCTCGGCCTCCCGCAGCACCCGGCGGACCACATGCCGCAGCTCATCGGGGCTGCGCAGGGGCTTGGTCAGGTAGTCAGCCGCCCCGGCCTTCATGGCCTCGACGGCGCTGCCGATGGAGCCGTAGGCGGTGATGAGCACCCAGCGGGCCTCCGGCCGGGCCACCCGGCCGGGGGCCAGGAGGTCCAGTCCCGTGAGGTCGGGCATCCGGAGGTCGGTGAGCACCAGATCAAAAGGCGCCGCCCTGAGGCGGGCCAAGGCCTCCTGGCCCCCACCCGCCTCCTCCACCACGTAGCCCTCCTCCCGGAGCACGCCGGTCAGGAAGGCGCGCATGGGCGCATCGTCGTCCACCACCAGGATCCGTCGTTGCATGGCCGGAGGTCACCCCCGTGGCAGCCAGATGGACAGCACCGCCCCGCCGCCATCCCGGTTGGCGAGGGCGATCTCCCCGCGCATGCCCTCGATGACCTTGCGGGCGTAGGCCAGCCCCAGGCCGGTGCCGGCGGCCTTGGTGGTGAAAAAGGGTGTGAAGAGCCGGGCGGCGCTGTCCGCCGGGATGCCGGGACCGCGGTCCTCGATGCGGATCAGCACCCGGCGGCCGGCCGGGCGGGCGACCAGCCGCACCGGCGCGCCGTCGCCGCCGGCCTCCAGGGCGTTGCGGATGCCGTTGGCCAGCACCCGGTGCAGCTTTTCGGCATCGCCCAGCACCCGGATCCGGTCCGGCGCCTCGACCGTGGTGCACCCCGGCTGCGGGCAGGTCGCCGCCGCCTGCCGCAGCGCCTGCCCGGCATCCACCGGCGCGAGGCAGTAGCGCTCCCCCCGGGCATAGAGCAGCAGACCCTCCACCAGGCCATCGATCCGCTCGGTGCCGGCCAGCACCGCCGCCAGGCCGGCCTTGCGCGGGTCCTCCGGCCCGGTCTTCTCGTCCACCCACTGGGCGAAGCCCTTGGTGCTGCCCAGGGCGTTGCGGATCTCGTGGGCCAGGGTGGCGGTCATCTGGCCGACCAGGGCCAGCCGCTCGCTGCGGGCCAGGTCGGCCTGCAGCCGCAGCTGGCGGGCCAGGATCCGTTCGAGACCGATGGCCAAGGCCCACAGCACGGCCAGAAGGGCCGCGGTCCCGCCCCACAGGCCCTGGGCCTCGCCGGCGATCCGGTCCACCGGCGCGGTGTGCAGCACCAGCCGCAGCAGCTCCGGCCGATCCTGCCGGCTGCGGAGCGGATAGGAAAAGGCAAAGGCCGGGGCCTGGGTGCCGAGCCGCAGGCGCTGGCCGCCCGGCCGGCCAGCCACCGGCCGGGGCGGTTCGGCCTCCGCCGCCGGCAGCCGGCTGCCCACCAGCTCCGGGTTGGTGTGGAAGAGGATCGTCCCCTGGGCGTCGGCCACGAGCGCGTACGCCACCACCCGGTCCGACAGGATCCGCTGCACCTCTTCCGCCTGCTCCCCGGCCAAAAGGGCGCTCTCCACCGCGAAGGCCAGGGCAAAGGCCGTGCTCTCCAGGGAGCGCTCGGCCAGACTGCCCACCGCGGTGGTGACCCGGGCGGTGATGAACAGCATAGCCGCCGACGAGGCGAGGCCGAACAGGAGGAGGAAGGCCCGCAGGCTGGTATGGACCGACAGACGCATGGGCATGGCGGCAACGGTCAGGCCGGCGAGAGCGGCCGGCACCGCCGCCTGGGCCGGAGCATCAGTCCAGCTGCACGATGAGCTCCGGGGTGATCTCCCCGAAGCGCAGCACCCGGGTGCCGCCGTGGATCTCGACAAAGGCCCGGGCAGCGGCCTCGGCGGCAAAAGGGATCAGCTCGCGTCCCATGGGGCCGAACACGTCGCTGCCGATGACAAAGAAGGCCTGCCGGCCGTCGATCCAGGCCAGGGAAACATAGTCCCGCACCCACACCGCCCCCCAGTCCCGGGCCTTGCAGCCGACATCCTGGCCAGCCTGCCCCAGATAGCACTTGAACAGATCCTTGACCCCGTCGAAGTGGAGAACGCCGCCTGCGGCCAGCTCGATCTGGGCCGCGAAGTCGGGATACCGGCCCACAAACATGCCGCAGACCGGACAGCGATCCGTCTTGGCGATGGGGCTTGGCCCACCCGCCCATCCGCCCAGGGCGACCAGGAGCAACGCCAGTCCAATCGCCAGCCCCACCACCCTGGAATGTCGCTCGTGAGCATGGGCCATGAGACCACCTCGGGCATGCCACGCCGTAGCTCTTATTGAAGGATGTCTTCCGCCAGAGCCTCGCGCAGCGAGAGCAGACACAGCTAGCCGGGGGATTCATCCCCCGGCGCGTTGCACCCCCGCGGCGTCTCCCCGCCCTCCTCACCACTGCAGCCAGCCCCACGGCAGGCGGGCGGCCTGACCTGCCTCCGGCAAGCCCATCTTATGGTCCAGGGGCGGCGGGGTGTCAAGTGCGGGACAGGCTTCGTTCTCCTGGCAGGCGTTGCGAGCCGCCAGGGCAGCGCCCAGGGCGGTGGTGATCTGGGGTGTCTGGGCCACGATCACCGGCCGCAGGAGCTCGTCCTCCAGGGCCGCGACCAGGCCCGGATTGAGAGCCGGGCCGCCGTCGAAGAGCACGGGGTCCTCGACCCCCAGCCGCCGGGCCAGCCGGGCGATCCGGCGGGCGATGGCGTAGTGGATGCCGCGGGCGATGGCGGCCGGGCTGCGGCCGGCGGCCAGCAGGCTGACGAGCTCGGATTCGGCAAAGACCGTGCAGGTGCTGCTGATCGTCACCGGCACCTCGGCGCTTTCGGTGTGCAGCCGGCCCAGATCCTCCAGGGGCACCTCCAGGCTGCGGGCCGCCATCTCCAGGAAACGGCCGGTGCCGGCCGCACACTTGTCGTTCATGGCGAAATCGCGCACTTGGCCCTGGTCGTCCAGGGCGATGACCTTGGAGTCCTGGCCGCCGATGTTGATGACCGTGCGCACCCCCAATCCGGCGCCATCGTCGGCCGTGGCGCCCAGGGCGTTGGCCGTGATCTCGCTTAAGCGCTCGTCCGCCTCCGGAAAGAGCTTGCGGCCGTAGCCGGTGGCGACCGTGTAGCGCAGCTGGCCGGCCTCGATGCCCCCCGCCGCCAGGGTATGCTCCAGGGCTGCCCGGGCGTTGCGCACGAAGTGGCCGCCGGTCCGGGCAATGGTCGAGGCCGCTGGCCGGCCTGCCTGGTCGATGATGGCGACCTTGATGGCGGTGGAGCCGATATCGATGCCGCAGAAGTAGCCGTTCATGCTCGCCTCCGTTTCCTGGCGCGAATGGACTCGATGAACGCCTCCACCCGGGTGGAGAGCTGGCCGGTATCCTCGGGGCTGAAATCCGTCTCGATGGCCAGCATGGGCAGGCCGAGCCCGGCGAAGGTGCTGCCCACCGTCCCCTGCTCCATGGCAAAAAGATGGCAGCCGGCAAAGGTCAGGTAGACGACGCCGTCGGCAGCCAGCCGCTGGGCCTGGGCGGTCAGCCGGCGGAGACGGTTGCCGTCCGGGGTGAGGCATGGGCAGGCGCAAGGCTTGAGATAGCGGTCGGCCACCGCGGGCAGCAGGTCATAGCGCGCCGCCTCGTCGAAGGCCAGCCGATCGTAGAGCAGCCGGCAGGAGCTGCAGGCCTCGTCACCCACCAGGACCGCCCCGGCCTTCTCCAGGAGGAGTGGCACCTTGAGGTTGGGGAAAAGCGGCGGCGAGCCGGCGAGCAGCAGCCGGGGCGCCCGCTCGCTGCAGGCCGTTTGCCCGGCCCGCACCCGGGCCTCCAGCTCGGTGCACAGCTCATGCACCGCCCGGGTCCAGCGGTTGATGTCGCCGGCCTGGTAGGCTGAGGCGACCAGAAGGGCGTCCTTGCCCAGGAGCACCGGGGGGCGGGCCTCGGCCAGGGCGTGGAGGCGGCGAAAGGCCCCCCGGGCCGCCTCGACCTTGGCGATGGCGGCCTGGAGCGAGCGTACGCTGGCGCGGTTGCCGGTGGCCTCCTCCAGCCTCTGCAGCAGGCGGCCGATGGAGGCGTACCAGTAGGCATGCGCCTCCTCGGTGTCGCTGGCGGGCGGCACGGCCAGGGAATGGACCGGCCAGCCGTCCGCGGCCAGGAGCTCCCCGGTCTTGCGCTTCTGGTCACAGGTGGTGGGCACCGCCACCAGGGCCAGACGCTGCCGCTCCTCCGGGGCCAGAAGCGCCAGGCGGCCGCAGGTCGCCTTGACCAGCGGGCAGGCCTTGGCGGGCAGCAGCTCAGCCCCCACCTGCTCGTGGGCAGAGGCGCCGCTGCACAGCCGCAGCGGCCGGGCGCCCACCGCGTAGATCAGCTCCTCCGGCACCTGGATGCAGGTGGTGCCCACCAGGGGCTCTGCCCCGGCCAGGAGAGAGCGGCCCTGCCGGAAGAGATCGTAGAAGTAGCCCATGCCTTGCGGGTTGCCGGCAAAGTCGCCCTCGATGGCGGCCAGGGTGGCGCTCTCCTCCATGGCCAGCCGCATTCCGGTGGTATGGCGCAGCCGCGCCAGCCGCTCATCGTTCATGGTCAGCCCAGTCCGCCATCTTCCTGGCCAGCCGCCGGTGGAAGCCTGCCCCGGTGGACTGGTACACCGGCCAGCCCAGCACAGTCGCCTCCAGGCAGCGCTCTTCCGGGCAGGCGCCCACACACTTGAGGCAGAGCATGCAATCGGCCTGCAGGATGTTCTTGTGGGTGCAATCCTCGGCAATGGCCACGATCCCCATGTCGCACACCCGCAGGCAGTTGCCGCAGCGGCTGCACGTGCCGCCATCCTTGCGCAGCCGGAAGAAGGCCACCTTGGACACCAGGTACTGCAGGGCGCTCATGGGGCAGAACAGGCAGGCAAAACGCTTCTTGACCAGGGCGCCGGCCAGGAATACGCCGGTGAAAAGAAGACCCAGGGCAGTGAGCACCGCCTTCGGCCAGGAGCCGAGATCCAGGGACAGCTGGCTGAGGTCGCCCAGGCTCAGCAGGGGCAGAACCGTCCGGCCCGGGCAGAGCAGGCAGAACGGGGTGGCAAACTCCGAAGACAGCTTGGGCAGACCCGGCAGGGCGTTGCTCATGCCCAGGGGCAGGACAAGAAGCAGCAAAAGAAGGCCGTACTTGATCCAGCCCAGCCGCCGGAAGGTCACCCGCCGGTAGCTGCTGGGGCGGATGCCCAGCTGCCGCCTCATGCCGGTGATCCAGTCCTGCACCGTGCCCAAAGGGCAAAGAAAGCCGCACCAGCCCTTGTTGAGAAAGACGAAGAACAGGAGGAAGGTGAGGAAGCTGGTCAGGACGCCCATCCCCCGGCCGGTGAGGATCTGGTCCACGGGGATGTTGGCCTGGTGCTGGAGGGGATAGAGGTAGCAGGTGCCGCCGCGGCTTTCCACAAAGGCACAGGCAAAGGTGGGCAGGGAGGAGGAGAGGTCCACTGCCAGATAGCCGCCGTAGAGCAGAAAGACGAAGGAGAGGATCTGGACCACGCTGCGCAGCCGCTCCAGATCGAGGCCGTTGATCCATGGCCGGAGGCGCGTCACAGGCTTGCCCATGGCTGCCGCCACCGGAGGCGGCGCCGGAAAAGGAATACCCCCAGGCCGCTGGCGCCAAGCCCGGCCAGCACCAGGGCCAGCCCCGCCAGCCGGGAGCGGTAGGCGGCCCGGGCCGGTCCGGCGCGCCAGACCAGGGTCGAGGTCATCCTGGTCCGGGCCTCTTCCGGCCCGGTGCTCCACCGGGCCTGCACCGTGAACGGCGTCCGCTGGCTGCTCCGGAATTCTCCCCAGTCTCCGGGGAAGGAGTCCGCCGGCAGCTGGAAGGCCACCCAGCCCTCCTGGTCGCTCGGCTCTTCCTTTTCCCAGCCGCCGGCGGTCTTCAGGCGCACCGCTGCCTCCGCCACCGGCCGGCCGAAGGAAAGCACCTGAAAGCGGAGCTGGTCGCCGGCCCGGACGTCGGAGTGGAAGTTGCCGTCCCAGAGGTCGTGGCCGACCACCTCCAGGGGGATGGTGTCCAGGCAGTGGGCCGTCAGCCGCTCCGGATCGTGCTTGTACGCGTGTCCCCAGCCACAGCTGTGGTGGATGGTCACCCACTTGGCGACCCGGATCTCCTCTCCCGCCGCCAGGGCTTGGCGGTCCACCACATAAAGGCTATGCAGGCCGTGCATGGGGCCATCGCCCATGGCTGCCGGAAAGCTGACCACCGCCACCGGCCCCTGCTGCCGGATGACCGCTTCGTCCACCGCCCCGGTCGGCCGCTGCACCCAGGCCGCCGCCGCGTCGCTCACCGGGCCGCTCAGCCGGTAGGCGCGCACCGGCTGCGGCCGGTGCTCCGACTCCACCGCCGGCGGGGCGCAGGCCTCATGCCCGGCGCCGCGAGGCGGGGCCGGCGCCAGCACCAGGAATGGCAGCTCGCCCCCAGCAGCCAGCCCAGCCGCGCCCAGGACCACAGCCACCATCGCCATGGCCCCCCAGCGCCAGGAAGCCCAGTCCATCCTGTCCATATTGTCCATCCTGTCCATCGTCCATCCCCCCGCCGGCTCCTAGAACCGGTAGGTCACCGAGGCAAAGACCGACCGGGGGCCGCCCGGCACGTAGCGCGTGTCGTTCGTGCTGGCGGTCTTGGTCACCTCCATGGCGTAGGTGTCGTCCCAGAGGTTGGCGACATCCAGGGCCAAGGCCCAGGGGCCTTGCTCGTAGCCGACGAACAGGCTGGTGACCAGCTCATAGCCCTGGTATTTCTCGGAGTTGGCGCTGTCGACGAAGTAGGAGCCCCAGGTGGCGGCGGACAGCTTGAGCCGCAGCCCGGCAGGGTGCTGGTAGCGGCCGTACAGCGCGTACTGGTGCCTGGGGATGTACGGCAGCTGGTTGCCACCCCGGTCGAAAACCGTGGTCACCATCCGCCGCAGCACCGGGTTGAAGGCGGTGATCGGCTCGGCAAACTCGTCGTACTCGAAGTCGCTGTAGGTGTAGGAGCCGCCGACGGCGAGCCCGGTCAGGGCCTGGACTTCCCCGGCCAGTTCGACCCCGTGCTTGCGCACCGCGCCGGCGTTGCTGTAGGTGACGATGCCGCTTTCCACCAGGGCCTGGACGATATCATCGTCCACGTCCTCGCGGAAGACGGCCAGGTCGAAGCTGTGGCCGGCCGCCAAGCGGCCCTTGCCGCCGATCTCGTAGCTCAGGCTGGTGGCCGGATCGAGATCCGGGTTGTCCTCCAGCTCGGCGCCCTGGGGGGTGCGGAAGCCGGTGGCCACCGAGCCGTAGAGGTTGAGCCACGGCAGGGTCTTGTGCACCACCCCCAGCCGCGGGCTGATTTGCTCGAAGGTCTTGTCCACCGCCACCGTCTCCCGCAGGGCGGAAAACCCGCTGGTGCTCCAGTCGAACTCGCCGAAGCGCTCGGTGTCGATATCGAAGAGCACCTGGTCGTAGCGCACCCCGAGGTCGACAATCCAACGGTCGCTGGGCCGCAGGGACTCCTGGGCATACACCCCCCACTTCGTGATCACGCTGTCCGAGGTCTCGATGAGGTCGCTTTTTCGGTCGGACAGGGTGTAGTCGAACCGCTTGCGGTCCCCGGGGTTGGCCGGGGTGTGCGGCTTGAGGTCGGCGTAGGCAAACTTCTCGGACTCCTGGCTGTCGATCTGGCCGCTGAGGCCAACGGTCAGCACTGCGGCCAGGCCCGCCGGGTGGTGCTGCCAGTCGCTGGGCAGGTCGACGCCGTAGACCCAGGCATCCGCCTCGTTGATGCCGCCGGGCACCGGGTGGAAGTGGTCCCAGCTCTGGAGATAGCCCACCGGCTTGAGACTGAGCTCGCCCAGGCCCTTTTCGCCCCGCAGGGTGGCGTAGCGGACCCGGCTGTCCCGGCTGGAGTGGCGAAAAAACTCGGTGGTGGCCTGGCTGGGATCGGCGGCGAATTCCTGGGCGCTCAGGCTGCCGGGCAGCTGCAGGTCGGCATCGGTGTAGCTGGCTGCAAGCTCCACCATGCTTTCGTCCGCAAAGACATGGCCCACCTTGAGCCCGACCAGGGTGGAGTCGAATTCGTTCCAGGCCCGCCAGCCGTCCGAGGACTTGCGGGTGGCGCTCAGGTTGACATAGCTGTCGCCGACGGCCTTGCTGAAAAGCCCGGTGGCCAGCTGGGTGTTGTCGTCGCCGTAGCCGATCTTGAGGCTTTCGATCTCCTCCATGGGGCTCTTGGTGATGATGTTGACCACCCCACCGGAGGCGTTGGCGCCGTAGAGGGTGGAATTGGGCCCCCGCACCACCTCCACCTGCTCGATCAGCTGCGTGTCCACGAAATCGAAGCGGGACATGCCATCCGGGTCGGTGATCGGCACCCCGTCCAGGAGGACCATGATCTCCCGCACCCCGTAGCGGGCCTTGAGCCCGGAGCCGCGGATGATGAGGCGGGCATCGTAGCCGTTGTTCTTGGTCTCTGCCTGCACCCCGGGCAGGCCCACCAGGGCCTCCTTGATGCCCAGCATGCGGGAATGCTCGATCACCTCCTCGCCCACCGTGCTCACCCCGGCCGGGATCTCCTCGGTGGTCCGCTCGGTACGGGTGGCGGTCACCATCACCTGGCCGACGTCCTGGCCGGAGGCGATGGTCTGGTCCTCCTCGGCCCGGCATGGCAGAGCGGCCAGGACGAGAAGGCCGGAAAGGACAAGGGTGCTCCTGGTCATGGATGGATTCTCCTTGGGCCGGACAGCAGCAGGCTGACCGGGCCTGGTCAGTGACGCCGGCTTGACGACCGGCTCGCCGGGGCGGTCAGCGCAAGACAAAGGCCACCGTGATCCGGAAGCTGTCCGGCAGCTCCTCCCGCCGGCCCGGAAAGCCGGGATAGGGGGCGGCGGCGCGCACCGCCTCCAGCGCCGCCCGGTCCAGCCAGCGGTTGCCGGAGCTGGCCAGAAGCTCCGCCTGCGCCAGGGCGCCGTCCGGCTGCAGCCGGAACGACACCGTGGCCTCGCCCTCGATCTGGTTCTCCCGGGCCAGCCGCGGGTACTTCTTGGCCTGCTCGATCCGGCCCCGGATGATGGCGACGTAGCCCGGCAGCGGGTTGGCCGCAGCTGCCGCCGGGCCGCCGGCCCCGGCGGCAGCTGCGGCACC
>JBFMBH010000105.1 GCA_040755095.1 Thermodesulfobacteriota bacterium | reverse complement strand
GCGTCGGCCTTTGTCCTCTCACGGCCGCAGCCGCAGTACCGCCGTTTTCTGCACCGGATCATCGATTTCCATGAGCCGATGATCTGCGTCAAGGGAGCGCGCGGCGGTGGAAAAACGACCCTGATTCTGCAATACGCCCTTGCCAGCGGTCTGCCCCTGGAAAAGGTCCTCTATGCCGCCTGCGATCATCCGGCCATGGTGGATGTCGACCTTTACGGCCTGGCCCAGACCTTTTACCAGGAAGGCGGCAAGCTCCTGCTCCTCGATGAGATCCATAAGGTCAAAGGGTTTGGCAGGATGCTCAAGGCCATCCGCGACACCTTTGACCTGCAGGTGATCTTTTCCGGCTCCTCCGCGCTCCGCATCGACCATGAGCTGGCCGACCTTTCCCGCCGGGCGATCGTTCACGAACTGCCGGTTTTGTCGTTGCGCGAGTTCATGGAGATCGAAACGGGGCTCACCTTTGCCAGGTATCCTTTGGAGGAGATCCTTTCCCGGCATCAAGCCATTGCCGCCGAGGTCGGCGCCCGGATACGGCCCATCGAATATCTGCGCAAGTATCTCCGGTACGGGGCTTATCCCTTCTTCCGGGAATCGATCCCCGGCTACCCCCAGAAGCTGCTGGAGGTGGTCAACATCACCATTGATTCCGACCTGAGTGGTCTTTACAACATTGAACCGGTCAAGGTCGATAAACTGAAGAAGATCCTGTACATGCTTTGCTCCACCCCGCCGGTGGAGCTCAACAAATCGAAGCTCAGTGCCGCTGTGGGGGCGTCCTGGCCCACCTTGTCCAAGTATCTCGAACGGATGCATGCCGGTGCCTTGCTTCACCTGGTGCGGGCCGGCTCCGGCATGCGAGCCCTCAACCGGCCGGACAAGCTGCTGCTGAACAATCCGAATCTCTTTTTCGTCTTGTGCTCCAACCCCAATATCGGCGCGATTCGGGAAAGCTTCTTCGTCTCCCAACTCGCCCATTGCCATCAGGTCCACTACCATGACCAGGGCGATTTTGTCATCGATGATCGGTTTGTCTGTGAAATCGGCGGCCCGGGCAAGACGCCGCGGCAACTTGGCCGGCAAACCGAAAGCTATGTCGTCGCCGACGACATCGAAACCGGCGCACCCGGCCAAGTCCCCCTCTGGGTCCTGGGGATGGGGTATTGACCACTCGATGGTTGCATGCACGAGGCAGCAACGGTCGGTGCGGATCCTGGACGGCAGTGCCGTGGCCAGCAGGCTCGATCTGACCTTCCCCTCTCCTCACCGCAACGTCAGCAGAAGTAGCGCCCCTTGAGGGGACAGGGGGGCCTGGTCCGGGCAGACCGCGCAGACCGCAAAGCGCACCGCATCGGCCTCGCCCCACAGGCCCTGGCTGGTCAGGCCGCAGCGGCGGCGGCAGGCGTTGCAGGAGACCGGCTCCCCGTCCCGGACCAGGACCCAGCCGCCGGCCAGCAGGGCATCGTCCAGCCGCTCGTTGCACCGCTCGCACAGGTGCATATAGAGCGGCGTCACGCCCAGCTCGTCCTTCTTCCTCCACAGGGGCATGGGGGCCGGCCTCCTGCCTTGATCGGGCGGGGCGGACTACTCCGCGGCCTGGGTGGGGTAGCCGGCGCCCTTCCAGGCGAAGATGCCGCCGGGCTGGCGGTAGACATTGGTGTAGCCAAGCTTCTTCGCCCACAGGGCGCCGTTGTGGCTGCGACCACACTTGACGAAGCCGCAGTAGAAGACGATCGGCCGCTCCTTGTCCGGACCCAGGAGGGCCGCGAAGTCCGCCTCGCTCTTGCCATCGGTCTCCTTGGCGTCCCAGGACGCCATCTCCGGGATGGGGAAAAGGAACTGCTGGGCGCCCGGGATATGCTCCTTCTGGTACGAATCCGCGAAGGGCATGGTGTCGACCACGAGCATCACCTTGCCGCTGTCGATCCAGGCCTTGAGCTCCTCGGTGGTGACCAGCTGGTAGCCGCCCTTGGCCATCTCCTTGGCCACCTTCACCGCCTCCTTCTCCTTTTCGACCTCCCGCTCGAACTTGTCCTCCCCGAAGGCCCAGGCGCCGGTGGCGGCCAGGGACAGGGAGAGAGCCAGGGCCAGTACGGTGCGGATTCCTTGCTGCATGCGCTTCATGATGCCCCTCCTTCTTGTGGTACGGCGTTGATGGACGAGGCGACCCGCCCCACAGCCAGGTCGCGGACCAACAGGAGCAGGACGGCGGCCAGCATGACGAGATCCCGGTACAGGGCCGGCCACAGGCTGTGGAAGGCCCGGTACTCGGGATCGCTGGGGCCGAAGCAGCCGCAGTCCACATCCAGGCCCAGCCACAGGGCATAGACCAGGATGGCGATGAACAGGACCAGCAGGCCGGCGGTGGCCGCCAGCGCCCCCCGGCGCTCGAAGACCAGCCCCGCCGCGGCCGCCACCTCGCCGAAGGGCAGGCCCACGGCCAGCGGCTTGACAAAGCCCCCCGGCACCAGGCCGAAGGCATCGATGACGGCGGCAAAGGCCTCCGGATCCATGAGCTTCCGGACCCCTGCATAGCCGAAGACAGCTGCCAGCCCCCAGCGCAGCAGCCGGCCGGGCCAGGGGGACCGGATGAGATCCGCGCTCATCCCGCCCACAGCCGCTCGCCATGGAGGGCCGCCCCCAGGGCGCCCAGGAGGTCCGGGACCGGTGCCACCTCCAGCCGGGCTGCTGGGAGGCGCTCTTGCAGCAAGGCCAGCATGCAGGGGTTCCTGGCCACTCCCCCGGAGAAGACGACATGCTGGCCGCAGCCCAGCCGGTTGACCATGGCCATGATGCGGCCAGCCACTGCCAGGTGGACGGCCCGGGCGATATCCGCTGCTGCCGCGCCCCGGCTCTTCATGGAGATCGTGATCATGGCTTGGGCGAACTGGCGCTGGGCCAGATGCCGGCCGTAGCCGGTGGCCACCACCCGCTCCGGCCGGTACGCCGCCAATAGCGCCGCCGCCTGGCCGGTCGGGTCGAAGCCGCTTTCGACGATGTGGTGAGCGACCAGCACGCCGTCCTCCAGCACCGCCACCTTGACCGCCCGGGAGCCCAGATCGACGCCGGCCAGCATCACTCCCCCCGGATCTGCTCCAGGAAGGCCTCGATGCGGGTCTGGAGCGCTCCCACATCCTCGGGCGAGTAATCCGACTCCACAGCGAGGTACGGGATGCCCTCTTGCTGGCACATCTCCCGCACCTTCACCTCCTCGATGTTGTAGGTGTGGCAGAACTGGAGCGAGTAATGGAGGATGCCCTGGGCGTTGGCCTGGCGGTATTCCTTGAGGATCTGGTCGAGGCGCTCCAGGTTGGGCGTGAAGCAGGCGCAGTCGATCCGCATGGCGCGATCGGTGAGGGCGGCGAGCTGCGCCTCCAGGTCGGCTGCCGACTCCTCCACCAGGTCCTTGAAGTACCGGGTGCCGACACAGGACTCCTCGCCCACCACCACCGCGCCGGCGGTCTCCAGCAGATGGTGCGCCTTCCAGTTGGGAAGGGCCATGGGCGCGCCGGCGAGCAGGACCCGCGGCGCCGAGGCGGCCTTCGCCCCGACGCCCTGGGCCACCCGGGTCTCCAGCTCGTCGCAGAGCACATCCAGCCGGGCGGCAAAGCGCTGGGGCTCGTCGTAGAAGGCGATCTGCTCGATGAGCAGCGCATCCTTGCCGGAGATGGGGGCCGGGGTCGCGGCCCGCAGCCGGGTGAGGCGCTGGAGGGCCTGGCGCTTGCTGTTCATGATCCGGATGGCACCGGCCAGCCCTTCCCGGGTCACCGGCCTGCCGGAGACCTCCTCCAGCTTGGCCTTGAAATCCCGCACCTCCTCCAGCCACAGGGCCCGGTCCCGCACCCTCTTCATCTGCGGGATCTCCATGACATGGGTGGGCACCAGGCGATCCAGCAGCTCCCAGGTCTTCTTCTTGGCATCGCAGGTGGTCTCGCCGCAGACGAAGTCCACCACCTGGAAGTACGGGCAGATGCGGCCGGCCTTGAAGCCGAAGGCGGACTTGACCAGGGGGCAGATGTTTCTGGGCAGCACCTTCTCCGCATCCGGGATCGACCCCTGGGAGCCGCCGCACAGCCCTACGCAGACGCCGCCCGCCGCCAGAATGATCTCCTCCGGCACATAGACGCAGAAGGTGCCCACCACCGGCCGCCCCTCCTTCTTGGCGGCCAGCAGCTCCGCCACCCGGCCGCCGTGGATCTCGGCGATCAGGTTGTCGAAATAGGCCATCTCCTGCGGCCGGTCAGGCTGAGCCAGGAAGGTTTTTCGATAGGCCTCCCCCAGCATCTGCCGGGCCTTGTCGAAGCGGGCCACATCCATCCCGAGCCCCTTCCACATATCGGGATAGGCCTTCACCTCAAAGCTCGTCTGGTCCATGGTGCCTCTCCTTGTATCCGGGGTCGGGTTCGGGGTTGAAACACCGCGCCGCGCCGGGGGACGCTCGGCAACGGGCGGCGCTGCCCTGTGCTCGTGACTGGCCAAGCCTGGCGATCATGTGCCCCCCGGGGCGGCATTGGCCTCAGCCAAGGAGCCTGGCCGTCTGCGGTGGGCAGTGCCGGGGTGGCGACGGACCGGCCGCATGCCAGTGGCCCGCAGCCCGGCTGGGCGCGACCGGCCGGGGTCCCGGCTTGGCCGGCACCATTCTTAGGACAAGAAAGGCCATATTACCAATAGATAGTTCTGATCCTCCGGAAGGCAGCCATCGACCCGAGCGATGTCCGATCGTGGCGGTCGCCATTCCGAGAGCCGCCTGATGAAGAGGAGGCTGGAGATCGCCAAACGGGACGCGAACGGGCCTGGGCAGGCCTGGCAGCCCCTGGGCCAGACGGTGGCGGGCTGCATCTGAAGAACCATGACTGCCCAACGTGCTGTCCATCTCCTGTTCCTTCCTGGCGCTTGGCGCGGTGCCACTCCTGCTTGCGCGCCCGCTGGCACGCCTTGGTGCCGCAATAGCCCCGGTTCTTGCTCCGCGGGTTAGCTACAGGTCTTATGGCAACACAGCGAAAGGTGCGCGTTCTGGAGGCCCTCCGGACCACCATACCGCCGGCACCAGCCGCCCACGGGAAGAAGACGACCCAGAATTCAGGAGGAACGGGGAGAAGAAAAACCAGAAAGGGGAAGGACGGAAAGGCAGAAAGAAGAACCTGCGGCCTGTTCAGCCGACCAAGGCCGCCGGCTTTCTCACTGGCAAAACCTGCGGGGTTGCAGCGCGGCGGTGGCACCGATTGAAGGCCAACGCATAGCCGGTCATCAGGCTCCGCTCACCGCGGCCAGGGGCACGGGGCCGGTCCGCACCAGGATGTGGACCTGGTTGGTCAGCAGAGCCCAGGCGAGGACGGTCCAGCGTTCGGTGGCCCCTTCCAGCCGGCGTTGGATGTCCTGGTACGCGGACTGATCCAGGAACAGCGGACGACTTCGATCCCCCTGGCGATCACGTGGTGCAGGATACCCGGGGCGTCCAGGCGGCGTTGGAGAGGCATGGCAGGACGGCATCATGTCCTGGCGGGAAATGCCAAGCGCTCTGTGCACGAACGTCCCGCTTGCCTTTAACAGAACTCGCCACCGTGCTCGAGCAACAATACCGCGAGGCGCACCGTCTCGGTGCTGCCGATCTCCGCAGCCACCGCCAGCCGGGACACATCGAGTCCCCGCTTCGCAAGGGCCTGCGGGACTGCCCAAGGGGCGAAAAAGATGTTAAGCCGATCCATATGCAGCGCAGCAATGCAACGGCATCCGCATCCCGGCAGGATCTGCCACAGGAGAGCGGCAGGTACGCTCATCGTGGAGCAAACCCACGGCGTCGGCCCGGCAGCGCACGCAGTGGCGCATCTGAGGGATAAAGGCTTCCGCCCCGCAGCGCAGGCCACTCAGCAACGCTTCGGATGGGGCAGTGAGATGTTCGAATGGTGTTCCTTTGACCGGGATCACCCCGATCAGGTTGTGGAGATCGGCCTTGAGACGGGAGAGTGTCTGGGCGATTTCGATCACATGCCCGTCGTTGATGCCGGGGATGACCACGGTGTTGATTTTTACCCTCACCCCGCGCTTTTTGAGCTTGGCGACAGCCGACAACTGGCGATCGAGCAGCAGGGCGGCCGCCGGCAATCCCCTCAAACCGTCGCCATTGAATCGCACGCGTGAGTAAATCCGCGCGCCGATGGCGGGGTCCACGGCGTTGATGGTGACGGTCACAAAGCCCACCCGCAGATCCGCCAGGTCGTCGATGTGGTCGCCGATCCCAAGGCCGTTGGTGGAGAGGCACAGGTTCAGCCGGGGATGGGCGCGCCGAACCCGCTCCAGGGTGGCGAGGGTTTTGGTGGGCTCGGCAAAGGCATCCCCGGGGCCCGCGATGCCGGCGACCGTGATAAAGGGCATGCGGCGCACGGTCTCGTCCACCCAGGCCGCCGCGCCTTCGGGGTCCATCACCCGGCTGGTTACGCCCGGCCGGCTCTCGTGCACGCAATCGCAGCTCCGGCGGCAGTAGGCGCACTGGATGTTGCAAGTCGGCGCCACCGGCATGTGGATGCGCCCGAAGCGGCCCTTGGCAGCCGGGTCGAAACAGGGATGCGGCAGCGACGGCCCGTCCGACGAACAGCGGGCCTTCATCTACGCCCCCTTCCGGCGGCCGAAGCGGATCGCACCGGTTGGGCATTCGTCCGCACAATCGCCGCAATCCGTGCAGTCGGCCTCAGCCGGACGGGTGCCCATGGCGCACACCTGCAGGCACCGATTGCAGCCGTTGCACGCGGCGGTTTTATGGAACCCAAACAGCGCTGCGGGCCGGAGGGTTTCGAGCAGGCTGCCCGTTGGACAGGCAAAGCGGCACCAGGCGTTGGCCACCACCAGACCCAGGACCAGAAACCCGAGCACGAAAAGGGTGCGGACCAACCAGAGCGTTTGCGCATGCTCGAAGGTCAGGGTCACGGACCGGAAGAACTCGCCCACGCGGATGGGAATGTCGGCCCGGGGCTGCCCCAGGGCGAAGAAGAAATAGAGGGCCGTTGCCAGGCCGAGGTATTTGGCATACGGCGCAATGCGCAAAATGAGATTTCGCCTCGGCAGCCTGAGCGGCGCGAGCTTGCCCAACATCTGGCTGACCAGACCGCCCGGACAGGCCCAGCCGCAAAAGGCGCGGCCAGAGAGAATCGCCGAAAGGGGCAGCAGTAGCCAGAAGCCCCAGAACATGGTCAGCAGCCGGCCGTGGCAGGTGATCACCGGGCAGTTTTGGCAACTGAGGTACGGCACCAGAAAAGGACAGCGGAAGATTCCGTAGAACGACCACTGCCCGAGCACGGCGGTCATGGCCAATTGGCTGAGACGCCGCCAAAGGGCGCCGCGCGCAGTGGAAGCGGAAGCAGGTGTCGCGGTGGTTACGGCGGCATCAGGCATCGTGCACCCCCAGCTTGGCGATCAATTCGCGCCCCTGCTTCGAAGCGGCGGGAATGAATCCGCTCCGCTCGAAAAAGGCCTGCCCCTCGGCCGAGGTGACGAAGTCGACATAATGGTCGGCCAGGGCGCGATCTTTCGCGTCCTTCATGACGCCGATGGTGAAGGTCAGCGGCGGAGGCGGGAAGTACTCATCCGGAATCGGCAGAACCTCCATCTTCCCAACGAAGGCCGGCATGCGCGTGACGCGCAGCTCCACCACCGAGACATCGCCCTTGCCGCCGATGATATCGTCCATGGTGCGCTGCACGCAGCTTCCCAGCGTTACGGCGCTCTTCATGGCCGCATCGAGAACGCCCGCCTTCTTCAGCAGCGTCTGGACGGCCGGGCCGCCGGGGGGAGAGGCGTCGGGCGCCAGCACCACGCGGACACCTGGCCGGGCCAGGTCCTTCACCTCGTGAATACCGGCGGGATTGCCCTTGGGCGTGACCAGCACGTAGCTGGTGAAACAGAGCGGCTTGAAATAGAGCATCTTGCCAGCGGTCCGAAGTTTTTTGGCCAGGTCGAGCACCCGGCCGCCGAAAACTTCCGTCACCGCGCTGCCCAGCAGCGATTTGCCCAGGGCGGCGGCGAAGGCACCCGTGTAGTCGATCCTCACTCCGGTCTGCTTTTCATACTGGGCATTGAGCGGCATGAAGGCCTCGGCCAGCCCGCCGCAGGACCAGACCTGCAAGTGGTTCCGGTTGAACGCGGCGGCCGGTGTCCTTTGGGCGGTGAGCGCCACGCTCACGGTCGTGGCCAGGGCGACCCTTAGAAAAGCCCGCCGCGGCACGTGTTGCGTTTCTTCTTCCATGGCTCTGTCCTCGCATGAAAGGTACAAAAAAATGCCCCTCAGCCCTCCCATCAACCGCGCTCTGCCCACAGTGCTGCCCCAAGCGCCCCCATAGGATCCGGGTGTTCCGCGGTTTCGATTCGCACGCCAGGCAGGCGTTGCCGCCGCATCGAGATGACCTCACGTTCGGCAAGTACCGTGCACATGCTGGTGATTGCCGCCTCCCGGTCCGAGAAAAACGCCGCTGGCACGTCTTGACGGGCCCATTCTTAGGACAGGATGGACGACATTGCCAACAGGTAGTTTCGATATCACGGCGGGTAGTCATCGACACGGACGATGCACGACACGGACGGGCGCTTTTCTTCAGGATCGACCCTGGTCACCTCGTCGGTGATGAGCTGCACCCCTGGCGGGACCAGCTCCCTGGTGGGGCTGGTCAGGTTTCTGGGATCGATCACGCGAAGGAACAGCCATCGTCGCTTCCGATAGCCCTTTGCGCAGCCATCAGAAATACCTATTGGACGGTGCCCCAAGGGGGCTTCACCATGGGCCATGCGTTTGCCATTCGGCCATCGTGGGGGGGGGCGACCAGGCGCATGCCGTGCTCGCCCGTGGCCCGGACCCCTGGCACCTGCTTGCAGATTCGCTCGGACCCGGGCCTTCCGTATGCGAGGCCGCTCGCCGGCGTTGTCGCCGCCACTGCCCTCGTGATCGGCAGCCTGGTCCTGGATCCCTCCCAGCGCACCGCGGCTGTTGCATGTTTCACCGCCATCCTGCTGGTCGCCGCTGCCTGGATGACCCGGACCCGAACCACGGAAATCGATGCCACCGGCAGCTTCATCCGAACCACCTGGCGGCTGTTTGTCCTCTCCTGGTCCCGGTTGTCCTCCCTGCCGGCCGGGACGACGGCCGGAATCCGGACCAGCCGGCAGATGGACGGCTATGCCATGCCGCTGTTCACCGTCTCCCTCGCCAGCCCGGACAGACCACCCTTCGACCTGTACACCACGGACGATCACGAGGAGGCCGTGGCTGTCCTGGGTGCGATCCGTGCCCTCCTGAAGCCTTCCTGCCCGAGCGCCTAAACGGCCCGGTGAAAGAGGAGCTGGTTTTCGCTGCGCACTGCCTCCAGGAACAGTGCGCAGGCGGAAGAGAGCTCGCGGTTCCGCTGCCGGACCAGGTGGAAGGGCCGGAAGAGCGGCTGGCCATCGATGCTCACGGCACAAAGGGTGCCGGCGGCCAGATCCTCGGCCACCGCCTGCCGGGAGAGGATGGAGATGCCGATCCCGGCCTTGACGCACTGGCGCACCGCCTCGGTGCTGCCGATCTCCGCAGCCACCGCCAGCCGGGACACATCGAGCCCCCGCTCCGTAAGGGCCTGGCCCATCACCGCCCGGGTGCCGGATTCCCGCTCCCGGATGATGAACGGCTGGCCAGCCAGCTCGCCTACGTGGATGCTGTCCCGCCCTGCCCAGGGATGGCTGGGGAAGACCACCAGGACCAGTTCGTCGAGAAAGATCTCTTCCCACTCCAGGCTGGGCTCTGGCCAGCGGTCGCCGATGACCCCGGCCTCCAGCTCGCCGGCCAGCACATCGCGGGCAATGAGGTGGGAGCTGGCGATGCGCAGGCACAGCTGCAGGGACGGATGCTGGCGCTTGAATCTGGCCACGCATTCCGGCAGGAGGTAGGTGCCAGGGATGGTGCTGGCGCCGAGCAGGAGCTTGCCGGCCAGAAGCCCCTGGTGGCTGATGGCCTTTTTGGCCTCCTCCCGGAGGTCCAGGATCCGGCGGGCATACTGGTAGAGGGTCCGGCCGGCGGCTGTGGGCAGGACCTCCCGGCCCAGCCGGTCCACCAGCTTCTGGCCAAGAAGCTCCTCCAGGACCCGAACGTGCTCGCTCACCGTGGGCTGGGACAGGCGCGCCGCCTCGGCGGCCCGGGTGAAGCTCCGCAGATCCACCACCCTGCAAAAGACCTCGAGCCGGTGCAGATCCATGGCTCACCGCCCGATGACCAGACCGCGGAACACCTGCCGCAGGGTCTGGTCATCGATGGGACGCGCCGGCTCCTCCTCCCCGAGGCGGGGCCGAACGGGAGCAACGGCCAGCTCCGGAAAGACGACCTGGATCCGCGTGTCCCCCCCTGTCAGCTCCAGGCCACGGTTCTTCTCCAGCCACAGATCGCAGTCGTCATGGCTGCCGGCAAAGAGAAGCCGCAGCTCGCCGCCGGCCAGGAGGGAGATGAGGCGATAGCCGTTGCCCAGGTTGAACTTGAGGCAGCCCTTGAGACGGGATTCGCCGTGCTTGGTGGATCGGCGCAACAGCTCCTGACGGTCCCGGCCCGCGGTCTGCAGCTGGCGGATGATGCTCTCGGCATTGCGGGCAGCAATGGCCGAATTGCCGCCCGCCCGCTGCAGGTCGTTGAGGGACTTCTCGAACCGTGCATCCCAGGACACCAGCCGCAGGCCGGCAAAGGTCTTCGGAATCGCCATACCAGATCACCTCTCCCTCGTCGTGCCGGGCCGCTGGCTAACGGCGGGGCAACCGTTCAGCCCCCCTCCCGACCTCCTCCCGCTGGGGGCCCCGCTGGGGGGAGGAGGCGCGCCGACTCCGTGTGGCAGGTGGTCCTCTGCTCCCGCCCCCAGCGGGGGAGGGCTGGGGTGGGGGAATGGCCGCCGGTCTCTCCGATGCCCTCGGTGAACGGTTACACGGCGGGGGCATTCCATCCTCGCGTTTCAACAATGACGCCAACTCCGAGGCTGCATCGCCAGCATCGCTGGAGATTTTTCCGCTGATCGCGACATGACCACACTATGGTCCTGCATAACATGCAGCCGTTCGCCGCACCTTGTCATCGGATGCAACAATATCCGGCGAATTATCAATAGGAATTTCCGATTTGACATCGATTCAGGCCGTCAGTTATGACTCCTCTCCAGAGTTCTTGCCGCCGCATGTCGCAGGAAGTCCTGTTGATGGCTGGCAGGCAGCCGGGGCGTGCTGTCAATCGGCCGCGGGGCATCCATCTACGCCCGGGGGGGAGACGAACGATGAAGAAGATTGTCATTCTTGGCGCAGGCACCGGCGGCACCATGATGGCCAACAAGCTCCGCGCCGCCCTGAGTCGTGACGAGTGGAGCATCACCATCATCGACCGGGACAACCGTCACATCTACCAGCCCGGGCTTTTGTTCATTCCTTTCGGGATCTACAAGCCCTCGGACGTGGTCAAGACCCGCCGGGAGCTGCTGCCGGCCGGTGTCGACTTCGTCATTGACGAGATCACCAAGGTGGATCCCGAGGCCAATCTGGTCCAGACCAGAAATCACCGGTTCACCTACGATTGGCTGATCATCGCCACCGGCTGCCGGCTGGCACCGGAAGAGGTGGCCGGCATGGCCGAAGGCATGGGCAAGAACGTTCACGACTTCTACACCCTGGAGGGTGCCACCCGGCTGGCCAAGGCCATGCGGGCCTTCGACGGCGGCCGGCTCGTCATGCACATCAGCGAGATGCCCTTCAAGTGCCCGGTGGCACCGATCGAGTTCGTGTTCTTGGCCGACTGGTATTTCCAGGAGCGGGGCATCCGGGACAAGGTGGAGATCGAGTTTGTCACCCCCCTGGGCGGCATGTTCACCAAGCCCATCGCCACCCGCGCCTTTTCCGCGGCGGCCCAGGAGAAGGGCATCAAGGTCACCCCGGAATTCAACATCGTGGCCGTGGACCACGGGGCCAGGACCATCGAGGGAGCGGATGGCCGCACCATCGGCTTCGATCTTCTGGTGACCATCCCGCCCAACATGGGCGCCCAGGCCCTCATCGACTCCGGGGTCTCCGACGAGCTGGGCTGGGTGGGCACCGATCACCACACCCTCAAGGCCAAGAAGTATCCCAACGTCTATGTCATCGGCGACACCACCAACGTGCCCACCTCCAAGGCCGGCTCGGTGGCCCATTTCGAGTCCGAGGTCCTCTCCGAGAACCTGCTCCGGGAGATCGAGGGCATGGCGCCCCTGCCCAGATTCGACGGTCACTCCAACTGCTTCATCGAATCCGGCTTCAACAAGGCCTACCTCATCGACTTCAACTACAAGACCGAGCCCCTGCCCGGGAAATTCCCGATGCCCGCGCTGGGACCCTTCGACCTTCTGGGCGACACCGAGGCCAACCATATGGGCAAGCTCCTTTTCAAATGGACTTACTGGCATGTCCTCCTGAAGGGCGTGGAGATCCCGGTGGTCGGTCCCGAGATGTCCATGCTCGGCAAGAGGCTCGCCGGCTAGCCAGACGCAAGCCCCACCCCGGTAGCTCCCCCCGGCCGCCGTCTCTTCTGCCGGAGACGGCGGCCGGGGATCCCGTAGCGAAGGGGCTGCTGTGGACCTTCCGGATCAGTCCTTCCGGTCCCTTCTGCGGTTGGACATTCCTTGTTCAATCTTCGATATTCGACCGCCCTTCGCTCAGCAGCGACAGCCCCCGGTCGTGCAGGCCGCCCCCTTCTCCTCGGCCCCGGGCAGGGAGTTTGCGGCGGTGATCGCAAAGCCGCCGCTCCGGCAGCCGCAGCCGTCGCCCTCCAGGTAGTCCACCGTGACCGCCCCGCAGTGGGCCAGCAGCTCCTGATCGATGATCAGCCGCAACCCGGCCGCGGTCTCCACCGCATGGTCGGAGCCCCTGGCCTCATCCAGGAAGAGGCTCAGGCGCGGGCCGCCACAGCCGCCCACCACCGTCACCCGCACCGGGGAAGTGATCCCCCGCTCGCCCAAGTATGTCTGCAGCCGGGAGGCTGCCTGGTCTGTGATCTCCAGCATGGTCGTTTCCTCCTCTTGAAAAGGTTGTGGGCCAATTCGCCGCCCGCATCAGGGCAGAAGCTCTGCCAGGGCCTTCTGGCAGCGTCCCGCCACCAGGCCAGCGATGGTCGAGCGTGAAAAATCGCGGCGCCTCATCATGTCGCGCGCCGCGTGGATCAGTCCGGTGCGGATCTTGCGGCCCCGGGCCGCCTCGGTGGCGAGCGCCAATCTCCCCCGCAGGGCGACGGCGTCGATCCCTTCCGCTTCGCCCAGAGGCCCCAGGGCCGTCACCTGCCCGGTGAACCGGGTGATGATCTTGACAAAGCTCGGGCCTTCTGCGGCCGAAGCCCAGTCGAGGAGGAAACGGTCGCCCTTCACCCCCAATCGCACGAGCGTCTCGTGCACCAGGGCGGCGGTGACCAGGGCATGGTAGTTGCCGTCCTGGTAGTGGCACTCCCCGGGATGGCAGCCACCCACAAAGACGCCGTCCGCGCCCTTGGCTAGGCCTTCCAGGGGAAAGGACGGGTCGAGCCGGCCGGTGCACATGATCCGGATGACCCGCAGGTTGGGCGGATACTGGTAGCGGCCCACGCCGGCGGCATCCGCCGCCGTGTAGCAGCACCAGTTGCAGAGAAAGCCGAGAATCCTGGGACTGGCGGGCTGAGTCATGACGCTCCGTCTCCTGAGCGGTTAGGCGCCGGCGCCGAAGGCGGCAATCTGCGCCCGGATGCCGGCAAGGGTGAAGCGGCCCATGTCGATGGCCACGGTCGGGCAGCGGGCAGCGCAGACGCCGCAGCCTTTGCAGGAGGCGGTGAGCGTCCGGGCCCGCTTCTTCTTGCCCTCCCCCACCATCTCCATGGCCTTGTACGGGCAGAACGACTCGCAGGCGCCGCAGCCAATGCAGGCTGCGGGATCGACCTGGCTGACGATGGGCTCCGGGGTGATGGCGCCGGCAGCCAGCGGCTGGCAGGCGCGGCCGGCCGCCGCCTGGGCCTGGGCGATGCTCTCGTCCATGGCCTTCGGCCCGTGGGCCAGACCGCAGACATAGACCCCGTCCACCGGCAGGTCCACGGGCCTGAGCTTGACGTGCGCCTCCAGGAAGAAGCCCTCCGCGGTTACCGGCACCTTCAGCATCCGGGCCAACGGTTGCGGATCTTCCGCGACGATCCCGGTGGAAAGGACAAGGGCGTCGGCCGAAAGCTCCACCTCTTCACCGAGGATCCGGTCGAAGACCGTGACCAGAAGCGGCGCCGTCTCCTCCGTGCCGGCCGCCACCCGCGGCGGCTCTTCCGGGGTGTAGCGGATGAAAAGCACCCCCTGCTGCCTGGCCTGCCGGTAATCGTCTTCCAGGAAGCCATAGGCCCGCATATCCCGGAAGAGGATGATGACCCCCAGCTGCGGGTCCCCGGCCTTGAGCCGCAGGGCATTCTTCAGGGCCTGGCCGCAGCAGACCCGGCTGCAATAGGCCAGATCGTCGCCCCGGGAGCCCACGCACTGGATCATCACCACCTGTCTGGCACCGTTGGGCAGACCCGTGCCGTTGGCGAGCCGGGCCTCCAGCTCCAGCTGGGTCAGCACCCGGTCGCTGGCGCCATAGAGGTACTGCCTGGGCTGGTACGGAACGCCGCCGGTGGCGAGCACCACCACCCCGTGCCGGAACAGGGTGCTGGCACCGGCCGTGGTGATGGTGCTGGTGAAGCTGCCCACATGGCCGGAGAGGGCGGTGACCAAGGCGCCGGTGAGCACGGTGATGGCGGGATGGGCCTGCACCTGGCGCACCAGGGCCGCAATCCTTTCCCGGGGAGCGGCACCGTGGCGGTCGGCGGTGAGAAGCCGCGCCCGGCCGCCCAGCTCCTGCTCCCGCTCCACCAGTGTGCAAGGGAACCCCTGTTCGGCGATCGCCAGGGCAGCGGTGAGGCCGGCCAGCCCCCCGCCCACCACCAGCGCCGCCCGGGTCACCGGCAGCTGCTGCTCCGGTAGCGGCACCAGCTGCCGGGCCTTGGCCACCGCCATCCGCACCAGGTCCTTGGCCTTGCCGGTGGCCAGCTCCGGCTCGTGCATGTGCACCCAGGAGCACTGGTCGCGGATGTTGGCCATCTCGAAGAGCGAGCGGTTCAGCCCGGCCTCGCGGAGGGTGGCCTGGAAAAGGGGCTCGTGGGTGCGGGGGGTGCAGGCGGCCACCACGATGCGGTTCAGCCGGTGCTCCCGGATGAGGTCGGTGATCTGGCGCTGGGCGTCCTGGGAACAGGAATAGAGATTGCCGGTGGCAAAGACCACGCTGGGCAGCGTCTTCGCGTACGCCGCTACCGCCGGCACCTGCACCACGCCGCCGATGTTGATGCCGCAGTGGCAGACAAAAACGCCGATGCGGGGCTCCTCGCCAGCGATGTCCCGCTCCGCGGGAAACGCCGCCTGCACCGTGGCAGTGCCCCGGGCAGCAGCCAGGATCCCCGAGCAGAGGCCAGCTGCGCCGCCCGCCTGGGTGACGGAGTCGGGGATGTCCTTGGGCCCCTGGAAGGCGCCGGCCACGTAGACGCCGGGCCGTGAGGTTGCCAGAGGGGAGAAGGCGTCCACCGCGGCGAACTGGTAGCGGTTGAGATCAATGCCCGCGGCCCGGGCAAGGGCGGCGGCGTCCTCCGGCGCCTCCATGCCCTGGGAGAGCACCACCAGGTCGAACCGCTCCCCGTGATGGCGGCCGGCCTCGTCCACCCAGGTGAGGAGCAGGCCGCCGCCAAAGACATCCTCCACCCGGGGCGGGCGGCCGTAGATGACCCGGAAATGGCCTTCGGTGCTGGCCCGCTCCCGGGCGGCGTCAAAGCCCTTGCCGGGGGTGCGGACGTCCAGGAAGAAGAGGGTGATCTCAGCCTCAGGATCGTGCTCCCGGGCCAGCGACGCCTGCTTCACCGCGTACATGCAGCAGACCGACGAGCAGTAGCCGTTGCCGCTGGCCACATCCCGGGAGCCGATGCACTGGAGAAAGGCGATCTTCTTCGGATGGCGCCCGTCGGAAGGCCGCACGATCTCGCCGCCCGTGGGACCAGAGGCGCACATGAGGCGCTCATGCTCGAAGGCGGTGAGCACGTCCGGGAACCGCCCCCAGCCATAGGGCGCAAATACCTCCTTCCCCACGCGGCCGAATCCGGGCGCCAGGACCACCGCCCCCACGGCCAGCTCGATCCGCTCCTCGGTATCGTCGAAACGGATGGCCTTCTTCTGGCAGACCACCGCGCACAGGCCGCAGGTGTCGAAGTTGAGCCGGAGGCAGGCCTGGGCATCGATGTGGTAGGTGGTGGGCACGGCCTGGGCATAGTCGATATGGGCGGCCCGGGTGCGCTTGAGGCCTTCGTTGTAGGCGTCACCGATCTCCTTGACGCAGTAGATGGTGCATTGGCCGCAGCCGGTGCAGGCCTCCTGGTCGATGAAGCGGGGCCGCTTGCGGATCCGGGCGAAAAACCGGCCCGGTTTGCCGTCCAGGGCGATCAGCTCGCTGTTGGTGAGAAGGGTGATGCTGGGGTCCCGGCCCGCCTCCACCAGCTTGGGGGCCAGGATGCACAGGGAGCAGTCGTTGGTGGGAAAGGTCTTGTCCAGGCGGGCCATGACGCCGCCGATGGCGGCGCTCTTTTCCACCAGATAGACCTTGAGGCCCAGGGCACTGCAGTCCAGGGCGGTCTGGACGCCGGCGACCCCGCCGCCCACCACCAGGACCGAGCCAACCGGCGGCGGGCTGCCGTCCGGCGGACAGGGAGAAAAGCTCATTCCAGGATGCTCCTTTCCGGCCACGGGACCGAAGACCGGTCTCGCGGGCAAGGATTGGCCGGGGGCGGCATCAGCCGCCTTTGGCCCTACCTGGAAAGGAGCTTACGGAAACGACTCAGGAGAGGGGCGAAAGGGAGATGCAGCCACCCGCGATCAACTCGGCCCGGACCGGGCCGACCGGCTGCCGCCGGCTCGCTCATCGA
>JBFMBH010000104.1 GCA_040755095.1 Thermodesulfobacteriota bacterium | reverse complement strand
CCTCGGGCGCCGACACCCGGTCCCGGCCGGCGGCCTTGGCCCGGTACAGCTCCTGGTCAGCCCGGCTGATCAGGGCCTCCGGCGCCAGATCCTGGCCAGGGCTTGCCACCGCCACGCCGAAGCTGGCGGTGATGCCGAAGCGGCGGCCATCAGCCGCGGTGATGGCAGTGGCCCGCACCGCCCGCCGCAGGCGCTCCGCCACTGTCTTCGCCCGGGCCAGGCCGGTGGCGGGAAGGATGATGGCAAACTCCTCACCGCCGTAACGGGCCGCGGTATCGATGGAGCGGATCTGGCTGCGGATGATGCCGGCCACGGTGCACAGGGCCTCGTTGCCGGTCTCATGGCCGTAGGTATCGTTCACCGCCTTGAAATGGTCGATGTCGGTCATGATGAGGCCAAGGGGCAGCCGGGTGCGGCCCACCCGGTCCAGCTCGGCGCGCAGCCCCTCCTGCAGGCGGCGCACATTGGCGAGGCCCGTCAGAGGATCGGTGCGGGAAAGCTCCCGCAGCTGGGCCAGCTCGGCCTCCACAGCGGCCAACCGGACGTTCAGCTCGGGCAGGGACAGGCGTTCCGGCAGGCCATCGAGACCGGGCAGCCGGCCGGCCAGCTCCCGGGCCACCGCCAGGCCGGTGGTTGCGCCCAGACGTTCCACGGCCAGAAAGAGGGCCAGGGGCTGATCGTCCTCCCCGGTCAGCCACAGCTTGCGCCAGGGCAGGCCGGCCAGGCGCGGCAGGGGCGAGGCCACAACAGGAGGCAGCCCGGCCATCAGGATACCTTGCACCCAGGCGTCACCGGCTCTGACGGCGCCACCAGGACCAGCCGGTCGCCGTCCCGCACCGCCAGCACCATGCCCTCGGAGCGGATGCCCTTGATCTTGGCCGGGGCCAGGTTGGCGACCAGGATCACCTGCCGGCCGACCACCGCCTCCGGGCTGTAGTGACCGGCAATCCCGGCCACCACCGTCCGCTCCTCCGGGGCCCGCACCAGGAGCTTGAGCAGACGATCGGCCTTGGGCACCCGCTCGGCCTGGACGACCTCGGCCACCCGCAGATCCAGCCGCTGGAATTCGGCCAGGGACAGCCCGGGCTCATCGGCCGGCGGCTGGCCGGGGACCGGGCTGGCCGGCGGCTGATCGGCCTTGTCCAGCCGGGGGAAGAGGGCTTGGGGTGCCCCCAGGCTCTGTCCGGGGGCCAGCCTGCCCCACTGCCCGTCCCGGGCCAGCTCCACGGGACCGCCGGTGCCGAGCAGCTCCAGCAGGCGGTTGGCGGTGCCGGGCAGGAAGGGGGCAAGCGTCAGCCCCACCAGACGCAAGGTCTCCAGGAGGTGGTAGAGGATGGTGGCCAGGCGGCCGCTCTGACCGGGATCCTTGGCCAGCTCCCAGGGCGCGTTGGTCACGATGTAGCGGTTGGCCCGGCCCACCACCTCCCAGACGGCGGCCAGGGCGCGGTGAAAGGCAAAATCGTCCAGCTCCTTGCGCCAGTTGGCCACCATGGCGGTGGCCGCCGCCGCCAGCTCCTGATCGGCCGCCAGGGCGGTCTCGGGGGCAGGCACCTTGCCGGCCGCGTACTTGCCGGCCATGGTGAGGCTGCGGCTCACCAGGTTGCCCAGATCATTGGCCAGGTCGGAGTTGTGGCGGCCGACGATGGCCTCGCGGCTGAAGGAGGCGTCCACCCCGAAGGCCATCTCCCGCATGAGAAAATAGCGGACGGTGTCGACGCCAAAAGCGGACACCAGATCCCCGGGCCGCACCACATTGCCCAGACTCTTGGACATCTTGGTGTCATCGATGTTCCAGTAGCCGTGCACGTGCAGGCGCCGGAAGGGCGGCAGGCCGATGGCCTTCAGCATGGTCGGCCAGTAGATGGCATGGGGCTTCAGGATATCCTTGGCGATCAGGTGCTCGGTGCCGGCCCAGAAGCGGGAGAAGCCCGGGGCATCCGGGTAGCCCAGACCGGTGAGGTAGTTGATGAGGGCGTCGAACCAGACATAGGTGACGAAGCTGCGGTCGAAGGGCAGCGGGATCCCCCAGGTCAGGCGGCTCGTCGGCCGGGAGATGCACAGATCCGCCAGGGGCTCGCGCAGGAAGGACAGGACCTCGTTGCGGTAGCGCTCCGGGGTGATGCAGTCCGGGTGCTCGGTGATGTAGCGCACCAGCCACTCCTGGTAGCGGCTCATGCGGAAGAAGTAGTTCTTCTCGGCGATGGGCTCCGGCGGCCGCTGGTGGTCCGGGCACAGGCCGCCCACCAGCTCCTTCTCGGTGAGGAAGCGCTCGCAGCCCCAGCAGTAGAGGCCGGCATAGTCGGCGAAGACGATATCCCCCTGGTCGTAGACCTGCTGGAGGATCCGCTGCACGGTCCGGAGGTGGCCCTGGCCGGTGGTGCGGATGAAGGTGTCCGGCTCGATGCCCAGGACCGGCCAAGCGTCGCGGAAAAGGCCGCTGATCCGATCGGTGTAGTCCCTGACGCCCAGGCCGGCCTTGGCCGCCGCCTGCACCACCTTGTCGCCGTGCTCGTCGGTACCGGTCTGGAAATGCACCTCGTCCCCGGCCAGCCGGCGGTAGCGGGCCACCACATCGGCGACCAGGGTGGTGTAGGCATGGCCGAGATGGGGCTCGGCATTGACATAATAGATGGGGGTCGTGATGTGCAGGGCCATGGAGGGATCCGTTCTCGGGTGGGGCGCCTATTTCCTGACCACGGCCGCCTCCCAGTCCGAGGCGGCGAGGGTCGATTCCTTGCCTTCCGCATCCACCACCCGGATCGTCTCCCGCAAAGGATCGTGCTGGATCACCTTGTAGGTCTTGTCCCGGAGCAGGATGCTCTTGCCCACCTTGGGCATCCGCTTGCGGATACTGGCGTAGGTGTCGAACTCGTAGGTCAGGCAGCACAAGAGGCGGCTGCAGACCCCGGAGATCTTGCTGGGGTTCAAGGGCAGGTTCTGCTCCTTGGCCATCTTGATGGAGATGGGCACGAAGTTGTTGAGGTAGCTGGCGCAGCACAGCTCCCGGCCGCAATGCCCCAGGCCGCCGATCATCTTCGATTCGTGGCGGACGCCGATCTGCCGCATCTCGATGCGGATCTTGAGATCCCGGACCAGATCGCGAACCAGGGCGCGGAAATCCACCCGGTTGTCGGCGGTGAAGTAGAAAATGATCTTGGAGTTGTCGAAGAAGCGCTCCACCCGGACCAGGACCATGGCCAGGCCGTGCTGCTCGATGAGCCGGTCGCACAGGGCGTGGGCCTGGCGCTCCAGGTCCTGGAGGCGGGCGTAGCGCTCGGTCTCCTCGGTATTGGCCCGGCGGACGACGGCGGCCACCGGGCTGGCCGGCCGGCCGGCCACAGGCAGCCAGTGGCGCGTGGGGCCGAGGACGCGGCCCGGCTCGAGCCGGCGGTCGATCTTGACCATCACCAGCTCGCCGGCATGAAGGCCAGGCACGCGGCTGCGGCCCAGGACCGGAATGGCACCCGGCCGCAGCTGGATGGAAAAGAGATGGCCCGGATCCCGGGGCCCTGGGCTGCCGGCCTCGCCCCGCTCCGGCTCCCCCTGGGAAGGCGCCTGGGTAGCCGGGGCCTCCGGGGTGGCCTCCGGGGCTCCGGTCACGGTTGGCTGAAGATCGGACTCTGGTTGGGCTTTCGACTCGTCGCTGGCGATTGGCATGGCTCTCGGAGACCTACAGGGACGGCCTGGCGCCCCCGGCGCCGGTTGCCGGCGGCCGGCGCGGGGCCAGGCCCAGGAACAGCACCTCGCACGCCAGCTCCCGGTTGCAGTTGCGGCGCAGCTGGTCCCGGACCCGGTCCAGATCCCGGAACATGGCCTGGATCTCCTCCCGGGTCCAGCGGCCCTGGACAGAGGAGAGCCGGGCCGCCGCGTCCGGGTTGGCCAAAAGGCTTGCCGGCAGGCCAGTGGCGGTCACCAGCAGGTCCCGGGCCCAGATGGCCACCAGGTCGAGGAAGGGATCGAGATCCTCTTTGAGGGCCGCGGCTTCCCGGGCCAGGGCCAGCAGGGCCTCCACGGTTTCCGGGTCGTCGGCCCAGCCGGCGGCCAGGACCGATTGGAGCCGCTCGCTCGTCGGGTGAAGGCCGCTGGCGGCCAGGGTGAGGGCGCGGCCGATGCTGCCCCCGGCCACGGCGGCCATTCCCCGGGCCGTGTGCGGGTCACAGTCTACCTGAAGAAGGACGCCTTGTGCCACCTCTTCGGGGGCCAGGGGCAAGAACGGCACGACCTGGCAGCGGGAGACCACCGTGGGCAGCAGGGGACCAGCCTCGTCGGCGGTCAGCACCAGGATGGTGGCTGGCGGCGGCTCCTCCAGGGTTTTCAGGAGGGCATTGGCACCCTCGACCCGCATGTTCTCCACCCCGGCCAGGATGATGACCCGAAACAGACCCTCCAGGGGGGGGAAGCCCAGGATGGTGGCGAGGCGGCGAATCTGGTCGATCTTGATGAAGGCACCGTCCGGATCGATGCGTGTCACGTCCGGATGGCTGCCTGCCGCCAGTTTGCGGCAGGAGGGACAGACGCCGCAGGCATCGCCGGCCCGCCGCTGCCGGCAGTTGACCAGGGCGGCGAAGGCCATGGCGGTGCGGCGCTTGCCCACCCCGGCCGGTCCCCGGAAGAGGAAGGCATGGCCGAGGCGCTGGCCGGCCACCGCCCGGCGCAGCACGGTCTTGGCGCGCTCCTGGCCGATGACGGACGACAGCAGGTGGGGCTGGACGGGGGTCGCCATGGGCACCGGAGGCCGGCTACCAGAGGCTGGGCTGGCGCCGGCCGCCGGGCAACGAGCCGGGCTCGCCGGCCGGCGGCGGCTCCGGGCTCCCCTCCTCCTGCTGGGCCGGCCCCAGCACCAGCAGATAGCGCTCGAGATGGCGCTGGTAGTCGCTCCACTGGTAGCCCGGCTCCCTGAGACCCTCGGCCAGCCGCCGGAACTGGTTGACCTTGGCGTCCAGGTCATCGAGGAGGTTGAGGATAAAGGCCTCCAGCAGCATGGGCACGGCCGGCGCCCCGAACTCCGGCTGGCCGTGGTGGCTCAGCACCAGATGCACCAGCCGGGTGGCGACCTCAGGCGGAAAGCCTTCGATGGCGCTGGCCGCTGCCTGCACCATCTGCGCCCCCAGGACGACGTGCCCGACCAACCGCCCCTGGTCGGTGTACTCGAAGGGAAAGCTCGACGGGTCCAGCTCATGGGTCTTGCCGATGTCGTGCACCAGGGCGCCGGCCATGAGCAGCGAGCGGTCCACGGCCGGATAGAGTTGAGCGACGCGGTCGGCCAGACGGGCCACGGCGCAGGTGTGCTCCAGGAGGCCACCCAGGCAGGCGTGGTGGAGCCTTTTCGCAGCCGGCGCCGCCATGAAGGCGGTCAAAAAGGGGCCGGAGTCGAAAAGGCGAGAAAGGAGCAGGCGCAGAGGGGGGTCGGTGATGCTGCTGATGTGGGCCGCCAGCTCGGCGCCGAGGGCCTCCACATCGGCGGCGGTGGCCGGCAGGAAGAAGGCCATGTCCACCTGGTCGCGGCTGACCGGCCGCAGGCTGGCGATGCGCAGCTGGATCTCCCCCCGGTAGGCCTGGGCGACACCGGCCAGGGCCACCACCTCGCCGGCCTTGAGGCCCTGTGCCCAGCGGTCGGCGTCTTCCCAGACCCGGCCAGCCATGCTGCCGCTCCGGTCGGCGACGGTGACAATCAGATACGGCTTGCCGTTCTTGGTCTGGGCCCGGGAAAGCTCGTGGAGGAGGAAGAGGCCTTCCACCGCCTGGCCGTCCTCGATCTCGGCCACCAGGATACCCTTGGGAAGTGTCATCGCCAGCTCCCGACAGGGCTCAGAGCCACAGGGGCCGTTGCCAGGCCTCTTTGAGGGCGGCCAGCGGCTCGGCGACCACGGTCCTGCCGCCGGCGGTGCAGCGCAGCACCGGCTCGGCCAGCACCTCGCCCACCAGGGCGCAGCCGGTGCCGGCCAGGAGGGCCTCGAAGGCCGGGACTTTCTCCGGGGCGACACTCACCACAAAGCGGCTCTGGGACTCGGCAAAGAGCAGCACGTCTGTGCGGTCGATCCCTGCTGCGGGCACCCGGTCGAGGTCCACGGCCAGTCCGAGGCCGCCGGCAAAGGCGCATTCCGCCAGGGCCACCCCGAGGCCGCCGTCAGCGCAGTCGTGGCAGGAGGCTACCAGGCCCTGGCGGCAGGCCGCAGCCAAGGCCTGGTAGCGGGGCAGGGCCTCCTCCTCCCGCACCTGGGGCACGGTATTGCCGATGGCCCCCAGGAGGCCGGCGTACTCGGAGGCCCCCAGCTCCGGCCGGGTGAGGCCCAGGACGTAGACCCGATCGCCGGGCCGCTTGAGATCCATGGTCACCGCCTGCCGCACGTCGGGCAGCACGGCCACCACCGAGAAGAGCAGGGTCGGCGGGATGGAGATCTTGGTGCCGGCCACCAGGTAATCGTTCTTCATGCTGTCCTTGCCGGAGATGCACGGCACGCCGTAGGCCCGGGTGTAGCGGGCCAGGGCCTGGTTGGCCCGCACCAGCTGGGCCAGCTTGTATGGCCCGTCCGGGGTCTTGTCCGAGAGCACCGGGTCGCACCAGCAGAAGTTGTCCAGCCCGGCCATGTGCTCCAGGCTGGCGCCCACGGCAAGGGCGTTGCGGATGCCCTCGTCGATAGCGCAGGCGGTCATGTGGAAGGCATCGATATCCGAGTAACGGGGACAGATGCCGTGGCTCACCGCCAGGCCCCGGAAGCTGGTGAGGACCGGCCGCAGCACCGCGGCATCGCTGGGACCGTCGTTGGCGACGCCGGTCAACGGCTTCACCACCGAGCCGCCCTGCACCTCATGGTCGTACTGCCGGACCACGTACTCTTTGCTGCAGACATTGAGACGCCCCAGAAGCGCCCGCAGGGTGGCCCCCAGGTCCGGCGCCGCCGGCAGGACCGGCTCCGGATGGCGGGGCGGCTGCCAGGCGGCGGCCAGCCGCATAGGCGGCAGGCCGCCGTGGACGAATTCCATCTCCAGGCAGGCGACGGTGCGGCCGTCGTGGAGCACGTGGAAAAGGCCGCTGTCGGTGAAGGTGCCCAGCACCGTGGCCTCCACATCCATCTTGGCGCACAGGGCCAGAAAGGCTGGCAGGTGCTCCTGGGGCACCGCCAGGGTCATCCGCTCCTGGGCCTCGGAGAGGAAGATCTCCCAGGGGGCGAGGCCGGCGTACTTGAGCGGCGCCCGGTCCAGGTGCAGCTCGAAGCCGCCGGTATCCTGGGCCATCTCGCCCACCGACGAGGAGAGGCCGCCGGCGCCGTTGTCGGTGATGCAGGTGTAGAGCCCCCGATCCCGGGCCACGAGCAGGCAGTCGAACATCTTCTTCTGGGTGATGGGGTCGCCGATCTGGACAGCGGTGGCCGGCGAGCCCTCGTGCAGCTCCTCGGAGGAGAAGGTGGCGCCGTGGATGCCGTCCTTGCCGATGCGGCCGCCGGTCATGACGATGGCGTCGCCGGCCCGGGCCTTCTTGGTCTCCGCGGGCTGGCCATGGAGGGTGTCCGGCAGGATGCCGATGGTGCCGCAGAAGACCAGCGGCTTGCCCGCATACCGGTCATCGAAGACCAGGGAGCCGTTGACCGTGGGGATGCCACTCTTGTTGCCACCATGCTCCACGCCCTGGCGCACCCCCTCGAAGATCCGCTTCGGATGGAGGAGCCGGGGTGGCAGCGGCTGGTCGTAGAAGGGCGAGGCAAAGCAGAAGACGTTGGTGTTGGCCACCAGCTTGGCGCCCATCCCGGTGCCGAAGGGATCGCGGTTGACGCCGACGATACCGGTCAGCGCCCCGCCGTACGGGTCCAGGGCTGAAGGGCTGTTGTGGGTCTCGACCTTGAAGGCCAGCTTCCAGTCGCTGTCGAAGCGGATGACCCCGGCGTTGTCCTTGAAGACCGACAGGCACCAGTCGGCGGCGCCCTTGTCCTGGCGGATGGCCTGGGTGGAGGCCCGGATATAGGTGTCGAAAAGGCTGGTGATGGTCGCGCTCTCGCCGGTGGCCAAGTCGCGGTAGTCGATGACCGCGTTGAAGATCTTGTGCTTGCAGTGCTCGGACCAGGTCTGGGCCAGGCTCTCCAGCTCCACGTCGGTGACCCGCTCCCCAAGGCCGTAGCGGGCCCGGCGCGCCAGCACCTCAGGCCGCTTGAGGTAGTCGCGGATGATGGTCATCTCCGGGACCGTCAGCGCCAGGGTGCCCTCCCGGCTGATGCGCCTAAGCTCCGCATCCGGCACATCGAGGTCGATCTCGGCCACCGCGGCGGAGACCAGGCCGGTGACCCGGGGCACCACCTTCTCCATTCCCTGGTCTGCCACAAACTGGGCCCGGTCCTTGACGGCAAAGCGCTGGATGAGCTCGTTGGCCAGAAGGCTTCTGGCCACCATCTCCACCTGCTCCCGGCGCAAAGGGCCCTCAAGAAGGTACTGCACCGAGGTGAACACCCCCTCCCCGGCGGTCAGGCGGCGTCCCAGGAGGAGCGCCAGGGCCTGGGCCGCGGTATGCCCCTCGTTGTCGGTCACCCCGGGCCGAAAGCCCACCTCGACCACCCAGTCGAAGGCCAGGCCCCCGTCCAGGGCCAGGGAGCCCAGGGAGGCCTCCTGGGTCACCGGATCCCGGAAGGCCTCCCCCGCCAGGGCGGCCAGCTCCGCCTGGCCCAGCTCGGCGTCCACCGTGAAGACCTTCAAGGTGCGCACCCCGGCGATGGGCAGGTGCAGGTCGCCGGCGATGCGGCGCGCGACGGTGCCGCCATACGCGTCCACGAACTCAGGCTTCAGTCCCACCTCGATCCTGGCCACCATGCTCCTTCCTCCTTGTCGCCCTGGCAGAGCCCGCCCCGGCCCAGGCACCATGCGGGCCGGAGCACCGCGCCAGCGGCGGGCAGAGCTGGCCTTGGTTATACCAGGGGCCTGGCGGGAAGGCAACCGATTCCCCCGCCGCTGGCCGGTGGCCGCAAGGGCCTACAGCAGCGAAACCCCTTTACAAATCCGGAGAGCCGGTCTGATAATGGTGCCACCTTTGCCCTGACCCGCGCCCGGGAGGGCGGCCGCACTTTGCCCCCTTGACAGGCCCAGGACGGCTTTGCTATTAGGAATCATTCTCTGGGAGGAATGCCATGGCAGGCGGGCCTGACTTGATCATGACCTATCAGCGTCAGGTGATCCTGGAGACCCTGCGGGAGCTGACGAGCCATCCCACGGTGGACGAGATCTTCCAGCTCATCCGTCGCCGGGCGCCTCGCATCAGCCTGGCCACCGTGTACCGCAATCTGGAGATCCTGGCCGAATCGGGGCTGGTGCGCAAGATCGAGCTGGCCGGCCAGCAGAAGCGCTTCGACGGCACGATGACGCCCCATCACCATGTTCGTTGCGAGGGCTGCGGCCGGGTCGGGGACGTGCTGGCCGATTGCGAGCTGCCGGACCTGACCTCCATCGCCCAATGCGGCACGGACTTTGCACTCACTGGCTGCCAGGTGGTGTTCTCCGGCCGCTGCCCGCACTGCCAGGCCGCCGGCGCCGAGCCTGATCCAGAGGATCAACCCGCATCCCCCATCTCTTAAGGAGAAGAAGAACATGGGCAAGCTCATGGGCACCGAAACCGAAAAAAGCCTCCTCGCCGCCTTTGCGGGCGAATCCCAGGCCCGCAACCGGTACACCTACTTCGCCAGCCAGGCCAAAAAGGATGGCTTTCGCCAGATCGAGGCCATCTTCCTGGAGACCGCCGACCAGGAGAAGGAGCATGCCAAGCGCTTCTTCAAGTTCCTGGAAGGCCAGGACCTGGAGATCTCAGGAACCTTTCCGGCCGGGGTCATCGGCGCCACACTGGCCAACCTGGAGGCCGCGGCCATGGGGGAGCGCCACGAGCACAGCACCCTGTATCCCGGCTTTGCCGCCATCGCCCGGGAGGAGGGCTTTGCCGAAGTGGCCGCCGTTTTCGAGGCGGTGTCGGTGGCTGAAAGGCAGCACGAGAAGCGCTACCTGGATCTGGCTGCCAACATCACCGCCGGCCGAGTCTTCCACCGGGACCAGGCCACCACCTGGCGCTGCCGCAACTGCGGCTATCTGCACCACAGCACCGACGCCCCGAGCCGCTGCCCAGCCTGCGCCCACGAGCAGGCCTACTTCGAGCTCCTGGGCGAGAACTGGTAGCCGAGCCGGCCCTGCGACCGGCTCGACAGGACAAGCACTCTGCCAACGGGAGACGAAATCATGAACGAGCGCCATCAGGTTTACCGGTGCGAGGTCTGCGGCAACATTGTCGAGATGCTCCATGCCAGCGACGGCGAGCTGGTCTGCTGCGGCCAGCCCATGAAGCTCATGACCGAGAACACCGTGGACGCCTCCCGGGAGAAGCACGTGCCGGTGGTGGAGCAGGTGGCGGGCGGCTTCAAGGTGAAGGTGGGCAGCGTGCCCCATCCCATGGAAGAAAAGCACTTTATCCAGTGGATCGAGCTGTTGGCCGATGGCCAGGCCCTCCGCCAGTTCCTGGCCCCGGGCCAGGCGCCGGAGGCCTTCTTCGCCACGTCGGCCAAGGTGGTGACCGCTCGGGAATACTGCAATCTGCACGGCCTGTGGAGGAGCTGACACCATGCTTTCCCCCACCATGGAAGAGGCCATGAACGGCCAGCTGAACGCGGAGCTGTACTCCTCCTACCTTTATCTGGCCATGGCCGCCTATTTCGAGTCGGCGGGCCTTTCGGGCTGCGCCAACTGGATGCGGATGCAGGCCCAGGAAGAGGCCTTCCACGCCATGAAGTTCTTCGCTCACATCGGCGAGCGGGGCGGCCGGGTGCGCCTGGCGGCCATCGCAGCGCCCCCCCTGGAATGGGCCTCGGCCCTGGCGGTCTTCCAGGACACCCTGGCCCACGAGCGCAAGGTGACGGGCCTCATCAACGGCCTTCTCGACCAGGCCCTGGCCGAGCGGGATCATGCCTCCACCAACTTCCTCCAGTGGTTCGTCTCCGAGCAGGTGGAGGAAGAGGCCAACGCCGGGGCCATCGTGGACAAGCTGCGCCTGGCCGGGGATGCCTCGGCGCCGCTGTTCTTTCTCGACACCGAGCTGGCCCAGCGCCGCTTCGTCATGCCCGGCACCGGCAGTGCCAAGCCGGCCGCCGGCTGAGATCCTTCCCCAGGAGTCGCTCCCATGACACAGACCGAGGTCAAGAAGGATATCCACTGGGTGGGCGCTGTGGACTGGAAGGTTCGTGACTTCCACGGCTACAGCACTTACAAGGGCACCACCTACAACGCCTACCTGGCTCTGGACGAGCACCCCACCCTCTTCGACACCGTGAAGAAGGGCTTCGAGGGGGATCTGCTGCACCGGCTGCGCAGCCATATCGATCCCGCCCAGATCGACTACATCGTGGTCAACCATGTGGAGATGGACCATTCCGGCGCCCTGCCGGAGATGGTCGAGATCGTCAGGCCCAAGAAGATTTTCTGCTCGGACATGGGCCACAAGGCCATCCTTTCCCATTTCCACCGGCCGGACTGGCCCCTGGAGACGGTGGCCTCCGGCCAGACCATCTCGATAGGCCGCCGCACGGTCCAGTTTCTGGAGACCCGCATGCTCCACTGGCCGGACAGCATGTTCTCCTACCTGCCAGAGGATCGGCTTCTCGTCTCCAGCGACGCCTTTGGCCAGCACTGGGCCACCAGCGAGCGCTTCGATGACCAGGTGGAGATGACCGAGCTTATGCGCCATGCGGCCAAATACTACGCCAACATCCTCCTGCCGTACTCGAAGCTCATCCCCAAGCTGGTGGCCAAGATCCAGGAGCTGGGGCTGGTGTTCGACACCATTGCCCCGGATCACGGCCTCATCTGGCGGGCCGAGCCGGGCCGGATCATCGAGGCGTACGCTGGCTGGGCCGCCCAGAAGCCGGCGAAAAAGGCCCTCATCATCTACGACACCATGTGGCACAGCACCGAGAAGATGGCCCACGCCATCTACAAAGGCCTGGTCGGTCAGGGGATCAGCACCAAGCTGTTGGATCTCAAGAGCAACCACCGCTCGGACGTCATCACCGAGGTGCTGGACGCGGCGGCCCTGGTCTTCGGCTCGCCGACCCTGAACAACGGCATCATGCCGCTCCTGGCCGATTTCCTCACCTACCTCAAGGGGCTCAAACCGGAGAACAAGCTGGCCGCCGCTTTCGGCTCCTACGGCTGGAGCGGCGAGGCGGTGGGCATCATCACCAGGGCACTGGAGGAGATGAAGATGGAGCTGGTGGCCCCGGGGATCAAGGTCAAGCATGTGCCCACCGCCGACGACCTGGCGGCCTGCCTCGCCCTGGGAGACCAACTGGGCCGCCGGATCCAGGAGCGGCTGGCCTGAGCCCCGCCGGATCCCACCGCGGTGTCGCCAGCAGCCGGAGGTGAGGGGATCAAACGGGCGGCGGGCCGGCGGCGGGCGGTCAAGGGCCAGGTGCTGGCCCTGCTGCAGGACAGCCCGGACCTGGCCGCTCTCCTGGCCGGTCTGGCGCCCCTGCCCGCCGCCACTGCCGTCCAGCCCCTGATCGGCGCCCTGTGCCGGCCCGAGCCCCTGCTCCGCTGGCGGTCTGTCCTCGCCCTGGGCGTAACCGTCGCCCGCCTGGCCGATGCTGATCTGGAGGCCGGCCGGGTGGTCATGCGGCGCCTCATGTGGAGCCTCAACGACGAGTCCGGCGGCATCGGCTGGGGGGCGCCGGAGGCGATGGCCGAGATCATGACCTGCCATGCCGATCTTGCCGCCGAGTTTGGCCACATGCTGGTGGCCTACATGCGGGAGGACGGCTCGTTTCTGGAGCACGAGGGCCTGCAGGCCGGCCTCCTCTGGGGGCTTGGCCGGCTGGCCGCAGCCCGGCCCCAGCTTCTGCGCCGCCACCGGGCCGAGCAATATCTGCCCGGCTATCTTCGCTCCCCGCGGCCGGAGCTCCGGGGTCTGGCCGCCCGGGCCCTGGGCCTTCTGGCCGCCCTCTCCTGCCGGCAGCAGCTGGTGCCCCTCAGCACCGATCCGGCCCCCTTCCTTCTTTTCACCCCGCCCCAGCTCGAAGCGACCACCGTCGCCGCCCAGGCGCGCCTGGCCCTGGAGCGTCTGGCCGACTCCTCCTTCTCCCCTCCAGGGCGGTGAGGAGGATGGCAGCCACCACCAGGCTGCAGCCGGCGAGCTGGCGGCTCGTGAAGGGCTCGGCCAGAAAGAGGGTGGCCAGGAGGACGGCGCTGACCGGGAACATGGCCGACAGCACCCCGGCGGCCGAGGCGCTGATCCGGGCGGTACCGGCCATGAAGCACAGGTAGCCCAGCACGGTTGCCCCCCAGCCGTACCAGAGGATCCCCAGAACAAAGGCCCGATCCAGCCGCAGCCCCGCCCCCAGGCCCTCGACCGCTGCCAGGGGCAGGGTCATGAGGGTGCAGATGGCCACCACAGCGAAGGTGTTGGAAAGCGCGGACACCGAGCCGGCCACCGCCTTGCGGCAGACGGTCATGGCCGCCTCCGCGGCCACGGCGCCCAGAACCAGGAGGCTTCCCACCAGGGGCTGTTCGCCGCCGCTGCCAGCCCCTGGCCGCAGGTTGATGACCATGACCCCGGCCACCGCCAGCCCGATGGCGGCCAGACGCCGCCGGCCCGGGCGCTCCCCGAGGAAGAGCACCGAGAAGAGGGTGATCATGGCGGGCGTGGTGCCGGTGATGATCGCCGCCTGGGTGGCGCCGGTATGGCGCAGGCCATACAGGGACAGGATCCGGAAGAGCACGATCCCGAACAGCCCCTGCCAGAACAGGTTGGCCAGCTGGCCGCGGCTGAGCCGGGCCAGCTCCTGCCGCCGGCGCCACTGCAGGGGCAGGAGGCCCACCAGGGCCACCAGCAGCGTCAGACAGGTGGTGGCCACAACCGGCGCCCCCACCAGGCAGCCCTTGCTCACCACCACCGAGCTGCCGCCGAAAGCCATGGCCAGGGCAAAAAGCAGTGCCCCGGCCAGACGGTTGCGCCGGCTGGGGGCGGTCAGGAAGCCAAGGGGGTGGTCGCTGCGGTTGGCGGCTGGCATGGCTGGCAGGATAGTCTACGGAAAGTGGCTTGTGGAAGGTCCACTTTCCGGTCATCCTGATGGGGCCAATTGCCGGTTGCCGCCATGTTTCTCCCCATCGACCGCTCCTCGCCGACCCCCCTGTGCCGCCAGATCTACGAGGATCTGCGCCGCCGGATCCTGACCGGCGTCCTGCCTGCCGGCTGCCGGCTACCCGCCAGCCGGCAGCTGGCCCGGGAGCTGGGGGTGGCCCGCAACGTCGTGCTCGAGGCCTATGATCTCCTGGCTGCCGAGGGCTTCACCGCGGCGGCCCAGGGCTCTGGCACCTTCGTGGCGGCCGGTGCCAGCCGCCCCCCGCTGCCGGCCGCCCCCCGGCCGCCCGGGGTGGCGGCGGTCAACATGGGCTACCAGGCGCCGGCCGGGGTGATCAATTTCCGCTCCGGCACCCCGGACCTGGCCCGTTTCCCGGTCCGGGTCTGGGCGCGTCTCCTGGCGCAGGCCTTCCTGGCCGGCGGTCCTGAGGCCCTGGGCTACGGCGACCCCGAGGGCCGGCGGGAGCTGCGGCTGGCGATCCGGGACGATCTGGCCCGGGAGCGGGGCGTGCGGTGCCATCCGGACCAGATCGTGGTCACCGCCGGCACCACCCAGGCCATCGGCATCGCCGGCGGGCTGCTGCTCCAGGACCGCCGGCAGGTGATCCTGGAGGATCCCATCACCCGGGACATCGCGGCCATCCTCCGGCAGCGGGGGGCCGAGATCCTGCCGGTGCCGGTGGACAGCCAGGGCCTGATCACGGATCGCCTGCCCGGCGGTGTCGCGCCGGCCCTGGTCTACGTCACCCCCTCCCACCAGTATCCCACGGGCACCACCCTGCCCATCCAGCGGCGGCTCGATCTCCTGCGCTACGCGGCAGCCACCGGTGCATTGGTGATCGAGGACGACTACGACTCCGAGCTCCGTTTCGACGGCCCGCCGCTGTCCTCTCTGCACGGCCTCGATCCGGAGCGGGTGGTCTACATCGGCACCTTCAGCAAGACCCTGTGCCCGGCCATCCGCACCGGCTATCTGGTCCTGCCGCCGGGGCTCGTCAGCCAGGCCCGGGAGGCGAAGTGGCTGAGCGATCTCCACAACAGCACCGTCGCCCAGCTGGCCCTGGCCGCCTTCATCCGGGATGGTCACTACCGCCGCCACCTGGGCCGCATGAAACGGCTCTATCAACGCCGCCGGGCGGCCACCGTGGCCGCTCTCCGGGACCAGTTCGGGGCCCGCGCGCAGGTGCTCGGCAGCGCCACCGGCCTCCATCTGGCCGCCCGCTTCCCCGGCCGGGTCTTCGACCAGGGGCTGCTGGCAGCGGTGGAGGCCCAGGGGGCGCGCTTCTACCCCGCCGCCGTCCACGCCATCGCCACCCGGGACTATGACGATACGCTGGTCATCGGCTACGGCAATCTGGAGGAGGAGGCGATCAGAAAGGGGGTGGGCCTGCTCAAGGCGGTGATGGGCGGAAGCCTTGCCCGGCCGCGTTGACAAGCCCCCGGTCGGCCCGTAGGATACGGCCATGAGCGAGGTTGCCAACCCCCATGACCGCTTCGTCAAAGAGGTGCTGGGCCGGCCGGACACCGCCCGGGACTTCCTTGCCAACTATCTGCCGCCTGCAGTGGTCGCCTGTCTGGATCTGTCCTCCCTGGACGTGGTGAAGGACAGCTTCGTCGATCCCCAACTGGCCGAGCACCTGTCGGACCTGCTCTACCAGTTGATCACGAAGCACATCTTTGCCGGCGACCTGGGCGACCGGCTGCCAGGGGTTCTCGCCCTGATGCGCGATCTGGCCCGCTCCCAGACCGGGCTGCAATACGTCGAAACCCTGCTCCGCTATGTGGCCGCAGCCGCGCCGCAGGTGGAGGAGGAGGCCTTTCGCGCCGCCATCGATGGCGCGCTTGCCGATGGAGGGATGGATGCCGACACTTGCCGAGCGTTGGGAACAGCGGGGTCTGGAGCGCGGCCTCCAGCAAGGCCTCCAGCAGGGGAGGACCAGTACCCTGCGCCGGAGCATCGTCGAGGTTCTTGAGACCCGCTTCGAGGCGGTCCCGGAAGCCATGATCCGCAGCCTGGAGCAGATCGAGACCGAGGCGGCCCTGCAGGCCCTGCTGAAGCGCGCGGTGACCGTCGTCTCCCTGGCGGCGTTCCGAGACTTGGTGCGTCAGACCCTGGCGGATTGACGTGGACGTTGGTCGGGGAGGGGGCCTGCGCATCCAGGATATGTACGGCACCCTGCTCCCAGCGTGGACTACCATTCACCTTCTGCCCCGACGTCCCCTTCGTGTCACCTTCGTGCCTTATGGTAGCTACGGCGGCAGGCATGAGCAGTGGCCTCGCGGTCGTTTGTCTCGTATCTACCAAAAACCTTGACGCGAAAGGAACTTAAGGACACCATAGTAGTGTCAATAAGGTTTCGGGGGCAATGACTTGAATTTGACGAATGAGGTGTCTAATGAATGAGACAGCAATAAAAAGACATGAAATTTACACTAAATTGGCTAGTCTTTCGGGTCAGGATTTAGGTTCCGTAGCTGATTTTATCGATTTCATGAAGCACAAGGAGAAGCGGCAGACGACAAAGAACATCATCAAGCTCCATGGAATATTACAAGGCTATGATATTGATCTCGGGGAATTAAAGAAATTCAAACAAGAGAGTTGGAAACACCTGGAAGAGGAAGTCGGAAATGAATAGCTTTGTTACCGACACGCAGGCCCTGGTCAAATTCATGGTCGGCCGCAAGGTGATCGATGACGTTTGCCATCAGGCTTTTCTGGACGCCGACCAGGAAAAAAACGTTATCATCATTCCGGCCGTCGTGCTAATGGAAGTGATGTATCTGTTTGAGAAAAACCGGATCGATGTGAACCTGTTGCAGTCTGAAAAGTTGATGCAAAGCGACAATTACCAGTTTGAGCCGCTCAGCCTGGAAATCCTGAAAACCGCCTCTGAGATTGCCGACATTCCCGAACTCCATGATCGCCTTATTGCTGCCACGGCAAGGCATCTTGATATTCCCATCATCACCAATGATCCGGAAATACTGGCATCCGGC
>JBFMBH010000103.1 GCA_040755095.1 Thermodesulfobacteriota bacterium | reverse complement strand
ACCGGAGGGGCACCGGCTGGCGGCGGGCCCGCCGAACGACCCGGGGGGCCGCCTGGGGAGGGACGGCCGCCCCGCTTGCGGGGAGGAAGGACGGCGGCCGCGGGAACAGCCGCCGTCCCGGGGGGGCAAAACAGTCCGCTACGGCTGGCTGGCTCCCAGGGCCGCCAAGCCGGTACGGGCGAACTCGATGGATGGGTCCAGATCCAGCGCCAGCTGGAAAAAGCGGACCGCCTCGTCCGTTCTGCCCAGCTCCCGGTAGTTGGCCCCCAGGTTGGCGTAGTCGATGGCCGAGCTGGGGTTGAGCTGGATGGCCCGCTGGAAATTGGCGATGGCGGTCTCGTGCTCCTTGAGCTTGAAGTGGCAGAAGCCCATGAGGTTGTAGAGGTCCTCCCGCTCGGCATCCAGGCGCTCCGCCTGCCGGAGCACCGCGATGGCGCCCCGATAGTCGCCCAGATCCTTGTGGCAGTGCCCCATATACGAATAGATGTAGGGCAGATCCTCGGCCTGCGGTGACAGGGCCAGGGCGCGCTCGAAGTGGTCCAGGGCCTCCTGCGGCTCGCCGGCGGACAGATGGTTGCGGCCCAGGTAGAACTGGACGTAGTAGGAGCGGGGCAGGGCCTCGCCCAGCCGCTCCAGGCGCCGGTTCTGCTCGTCCATCGGCAGGTCCTGCTCGGCCAGGAGCTTGGCGGCAAAAAGGCCGGCATCGCTGGCCCGGGAGCGCTCCCGGAAATGGCAGCCCGGGATGATGGTGTAGAAGGCCGGGATCCCCAGGGCATCGTGCTGGACGTCCACCAGGAACACCTCGAGGCCGATGCGCCCAAGGGCCGCCAGGCAGTTTTCCACCTCCAGCCGCATGTTGGCGTTGCTGGCATCCGCCATGGCATCCAGGCGGATCGAGCCGGCCGGCTCGGTGATGTAGCGCACCTCGTCGAGGCTGGCCGGCTTGGGCAGGCCGGAAGCCACGTAGTTGGCCTCCGTGTCGAAGTCGCCGGCCAGCTGGGCCACCTCGGTCAGGGCCCGCACCAGGGCCTTGGTGGGGCTGGGGGTGGTGCCGGCGGTGAAAACGATCTCGCTCTTGGCCGGGAAGGTGGCCGGGTCGATGGCCAGGGCGCCCACCGTGGGGATGCCGGTGTCCAGGCTGAAGTCGTTCAGATACAGCAGGATGCCGTGGCGGGTGAATTTGAGGATCAGCTCCCGGCACACCGGATCGGTCACCGAGGCCAGGTCGATGGCCGGGGTGTGGATCCGGTCGTGGCTCACCACTGCCGAGACATGGCGCTCGACCACCTCGCAGATGCCCTGCAGGATGGCCTCCTCCACGGAGTTGCCGGCACAGGGGCCGTTGAACTCGTTGATGGCATAAAACCAGCTCCAGGGCACCAGCACCTCCTCCTGACGGCTGAGGTTGGTGGCCCAGGTCCACTGGATGGGAATATCGGCCAGGATCCGCTCCAGAAGAGCCAGGTCGGTGGTGGTGTCATGCACCGACTGGAGAAGAAAGGACAGCTCCATGACCGGCAAACCCTGGGCCTGGAGCTGCGGGTAGGTGGCCACCATGAAGTTGCCGGGGCTCTTCTTGAAGGCGAAGAAGGAAAAGCGCTCGGCCAGCTCCATGCAGGCGGAGGCCTGGGACTGCTCCGGGGTCGAGCCCTTGCCCATCTGCTTTTTGGTGCCGATGATCCGGCGGGCGTCGGCGCCGCAGACGCTGAAGTAGACCGGGATGTCCAGGCGGCCGGAGTCGATGCGCCGGACCTCCCGGAGGATGTCCAGATCCACCCGGGCCAAGGCCTCCCGGAAGCGGACCAGGGTATCGGTGGGCGGGCAGGTCTTGTCCTGGTCGTAGGTGTAGGTCTTGAAGGAATCCTGGAGTCGAATCGGTCGCTTACGCATCGGGCTGCCCCTTGCGGCCGGCTGGCGGCCAAAGAAATTGGCGCACTATGGCCGACTCGGACGCCTTTGTCAAGGACAACCTTATCGTTTTGATAGGGTAGAAAGAAGATTTTTCGGGTGCTCTTCCAGCGAGCCCGGGGCCGGGGGGGAAGAACGAATATCGAATATCGAACAAGGAATGTCCAACCGCCAAAGGGACTGGCAGAACGGATCCGAAACGTCAACGACCGGTCCCTTCGCCCTTCGACATCCTTTGTTGGACATTCTGCGGCTCGTCCCCCAGGAAGGGGTTGAAATAGCCGAAGCGCAGGTGGGGGAAGCGGCGCCGCAGCTCGGCCAGCCAGGCCCGTATCCCCAGGCCCGGGGCGTCGTCCGCCTCGCCCACCGCGGCCAGGTACCAGTCCGGGTCCATGTTGAGGTTGCGGAGCTGGATGAGGTCCGGGGAGAGGTCAGCGATCAGGGCGGAGAGGGCGGCCAGCTCGGCGGGCTGGTCGGAAAAGCCGGGCAGGATGAAGTAGTTGAGGGAGACGAAGCGGCCGGCGGCCTTCATGGTCCGGATGCTGTCCAGGACCTGCCCGAAGTCATAGTCCTGGGGCCGGTAATAGCGCTGGTAGCGGTCCGGGCGGGCGCTGTTCAGGCTCACCCGCAGGGAGTCGAGCCCGGCGGCCGCCAGGCGGGCCACCGCCTCCGGCCGGCTGGCGTTGGAGTTGAGGTTGACGGTGCCCCGGCTGGTGGCCCGGCGGATGGCCTGCACCGAGCCTGCCAGGAGATCGGCCCCCAGGAGCGGCTCGCCCTCGCAGCCCTGGCCGAAGGAGACCACCGGCCGGGACGCTTTTTCCAGATGGGGCAGTGCCACCCCCAGCACCTCGGCCTCGGTGGGGCGGAAGCGGATCCGCTCCTGGGTGGAGGGGCAACAGCCCGCCGGCTGCAGCGAGATGCAGCCCAGGCAGCGGGCGTTGCAGCTCGGCGAGGTGGGCAAAGGCGCCTCCCAGCGGCTGAGAAAAAGGTTCCTGGCGGCCGGGCAGCCATAGGTCAGGCAGCAGTGGCCCAGATGCTGGAGCAGGCGGTTGTCCGGCTCCCGGCTCAGGCGGGATGTGGTGCGCCGGCGGATGAGCGGCAGGTCGAAGCGGTCGGGATCCTGCCTGGGCTCCGGGTCGGAGCGGAAGGCCGCGACCCAGAAGCGGCCGGCATGCCAGCCCACCGCGGTGTAGGCGAACAGGGGCAGGGCCGGCAGCTCCGGCCGCCGAGGGTGCCAGGGGGCGGTGAGGATGGCGGTATGGGCCGGGGCCAGGAAGGCGGCCACGGCCTGCACCGGCTCCCCTGGGACCAGGGGGTCACCGGTCAGGGTCTGGGGCCGGCCGCTGGCCCGGTCCAGGCCCACCGGCAGCCGCTCCGGCAGGGCAAAAAGCTCAGAGCCCGGCGGCAAGGGGATGAGGTCCTGCCGGGCCGGCGCCAGGATCTGGCGGCCGCTGCGGCCAGCCATGGCCAGGTCGGGAGCATCGAGGATCTCGCCCCGGCTGTTGGCGTAAACCAGGGAAGGGGCGGCTGCAGGATGAAGGCCGCCAGCGGCGGGCCGGCGGCGCCGGGTCATGGCCGGATGAAGACAGCCATCAGGCCGCCTCGTCGCTTCGGTGCTGCAACAGGTTGGTCAATCGGATATTCTCCTCGGTGGTCGCCCGCAGGCGGGCGGCCAGCACCTCGGCGAACAGCCGGTAGATGGTGTAGCAGAAGGCGAGGTCCCTCTTCTTCACCTGGCGGTCCACCACCGAGCCGTCCACCCCCAGGATCAGGCTGTTCTTGACGGCCCGGATGGTGGCCGAGCGGGGCGAGCCGTCGATGATGCCCATCTCGCCAAAGAGATCGCCCAGGCGCTGGAGCCGTCCCACCGGCTGCTCGCCCTTGACGATCTCCAGGGCACCGGTGAGCAGAAAATAGACCCAGCAGTCGAACTCGCCCTCCCGGATCACGGTCTCGCCTGGAGCATACTCCCGGAGCCGGGCCACCTCCACCAGCGAGCGCAGGTCCCGGTCCGAGAAGCCGCTGAACCGCTCGATCCGCCGCAGCATCTCGATAATGTGCAGATTCTCCCGGGAGAGAGCGACCTCGCGCATGGCGTCCTCCAGGCGAAGGGGCTGAAACGGCCTCGGCAAGCCACGGACCACTAAAAAGATTTTAGCAAAGGCGCCGGCCCGCTGGCAAGGCTCGATCCGGCGGCCGCCGACCACCAGGCAGACCTATGGCCCGCCCTGCGCTCCTCAATGGCATCTGGTTGTGGATGGTGATCCTGGCCGTGCTGGCCGCTGCCTGGACCGGCCGCATGGAGGCCACCATGCAGGCCTCCTTCGAGTCGGCCAAAGCGGCCGCCAGCCTGGCCCTCAACCTGGTGGGCATCATGGCCCTGTGGCTGGGCCTTATGAAGGTGGCCGAGGCGGGCGGCCTGATGAATGCTGTTGCCCGGGGCCTGCGGCCCCTCATGGTCCGGCTCTTTCCGCAGGTGCCGGCCCAGCACCCGGCCATGGCCGCCATGGTCATGAACCTGGCCGCCAATGTCCTCGGCCTGGGCAACGCCGCTACCCCTCTGGGGATCCGGGCCATGCAGGAGCTGGATCGCCTCAACCCGGCAAAGGGCACCGCCACCGATGCCATGTGCCTGTTTCTGGCCCTGAACACCTCAAGCGTCACCCTCCTGCCCCTGGGGGCGATCGGGGTACGGGCCGCGGCCGGCAGCCGGGATCCTGCCGCCATCCTGGTGCCCACCCTCCTGGCCACGGCTGCCTCCACCCTGGCGGCGGTGCTGGCCGCCAAGATGCTGGCTCGCCTGGCCAGTGGCCGGCCGGGAGTGACGGCCGCTGCGGAGGGCGCCGCCGGTCCTCCGGAGGCCGCGGCCGGCGAGACCCCGGCGGTGGCTGCCGGCCCGGTGCTCCTGCCGCCCGCTGGCTGGCGCCGGCTCACCGCCTGGCTGGCCGTGGCCGGTCTGGCCGCCGCAGCCGGCTACCGGCTGGCCACCGCGAGCGAGCCGGCTGCCTTCGGCCAGGAGCTCCTCTCGTTCTGGCTGGTGCCCCTCATCATGGCCAGCCTCCTCCTCTATGGCTACCTCAAGGGGGTGGCGGTCTACGAAACCGCCTGCCAGGGCGCCCGGGAGGGGTTCGAGGTGGCGGTGCGCATCATCCCCTTCCTGGTGGTGATCCTGGTGGGGATCGGCATGTTCCGGGCCTCCGGGGCCTTCGATCTGCTGGTGGCCGCCCTGGGGCCGCTCCTGGCCCCCATCGGCATGCCGGTGGAGGCCCTGCCCATGGCCCTCATGCGGCCCCTGTCCGGCTCCGGCGCCTTCGCCATCATGAGCGAGGTGGTGGCCCAGGATCCGGACTCCTTCGCCAGCCTGGTGGTGGGCACCATCAACGGCTGCAGCGAGACCACCTTCTATGTCCTGGCGGTCTACTTCGGGGCGGTGGGCGTCAGCCGCCCCCGCTACACGGTGGCGGCCGCCCTGGCCGCGGATCTGGTGGGGGTGGCGGCGGCGCTCGCCGCCTGCCATGTTTTGGCGTGAGCGGGCTGGACGCCATGGACCTGCTGGACGATATGGACCATGAGCCTTGGGTCCATACCGTCCATCCGACAAGGCCCTGCTACTTCGGATTCGGCACCACCAAAAAGCGGCTGTGGCCCTCTCGGATGACGAGCACCAGGATGACCTCCCGGTTGCGGGCCTCGGACAGCAGCCTCTTGTAGCTGGCCAGGTCGGCGACCGGCCGGCGGTTGACCTCAACCACCAGATCCCCCCGCTCGATCCCGGCCTCGGCCGCCGGGCTCCCCGGCTCGACACCAGCCACCACCAAGCCCTCCTGGCCCCGGGGCAGCCCCAGGGAGCGGGCCAGCTCGGGGGTCAGCTCCTGGACCGCCAGGCCCAGGTCCCCGGCTTTGGCCTCGCCGCCGGCCATCCGTTCCTCCTTGAGCTCGCCGATGGTGACCGTCATGGCCTTGCGCTCACCGTCCCGCAGCACCACCAGCTTCGCCCTGGCGCCGATGGCGGTCTGGGCCACCATGGCCGGCAGGGAGGTCATGAGGTCCACCGGCTTGTCCATGAACTCGACGATGACGTCGCCGGCCTTGAGTCCGGCCTCCGCGGCGGGGCTGCCCGGGGACACCTCGGAGATCAGGGCCCCGACCGGCCGCTCCAGGTTGAGGCTCTTGGCCAGCTCCGGGGTCACCTGCTGGATCATCACCCCCAGCCAGCCGCGCACCACCCGGCCGTGCTCCTTGATCTGCTTCATGACATGGGAGGCCATGTTGATGGGGATGGCGAAGCCGATGCCGATGTTGCCGCCGGAGCGGCTGAAGATGGCGGTGTTGATGCCCACCACCCGGCCCTCCATGTCGAAGAGCGGCCCGCCGGAGTTGCCGGGGTTGATGGAGGCATCGGTCTGGATGAAGTCCTCGTAGCGCTCGTTGCCCAGGGTGCGGCCTTTGGCGCTGACGATGCCGGCGGTCACCGTCTGCTCGAAGCCGAAGGGGTTGCCAACCGCCAGGACCCACTCGCCGACCCGGAGCTTGTCCGAATCCCCCAGCGGGGCCACGGGCAGGCTGCGGCCCGCCTTGACCCGGATCACCGCCACGTCGGTCTGGGGATCCCGGCCCACCACCTCGGCCTCCAGGTCATCCTGGGTGCTGAGCTTGACATGGATCTCGTCGGCATCCTCCACCACGTGGTTGTTGGTGAGGATGTAGCCATCCTCGCTGACGATCACCCCCGAGCCCAGGCTGTTGCGCTTCAGCTCCCGATCCGGCTGCCCGCCGTGGCCCTGGGGCGGCACCCCGAAGAAGCGGCGGAACAGCTCGGGCATCTCCTGGTCGTCCCGGAAGAAGAAGTGATACGGGGTATTGGGCACCCGCACCGTCTGGGTGGTGTAGATGTTGACCACGGTGGGGCCCAGGCGCTCGGCCAGATCGGCAAAGGAGTCCGGGGCACCCCGGGCGGCGCTGGGCCGGGCGGTCAGGCCCTGGGCCACAGCCAGGCAGACGACAAGCTGGAGGATCACGGCACAGCGACGGCGGGTAGGCATGGGCTTCTCCTTGTGTGCAGGGACAGGTTCAGAGGCCGCTTGGCGGCCGCGGGCACGAGCGGCTTTTTTTGAGGGACAAAAAAGGTGGGGCCGCCCGGCGGACAGTCCGGACGGCCCCGGGGTGGAACCTGGGAAAGGGTTCCGTTGGGGAGGGGAAGGAAGGAGCGGAAGGGCTCGGGCTTTGGTGCCACGCGCCCTTCCTGTTCCGATAAGACATCCCGGCCAAGGAAAGGTTCCCAAAAAAACGCCGGCCAGAAAGCTAGTCCAGGCGCAGGGCGACGGTGATGGTCTCGCGGGGGCAGCCGAAGGCCGGGTGGAGGGATTCCGGCGGGAAGGCCTTGAGCCCTCCTTCCCCCAGCAGCTGGCGCAGCTCGTGCAGATCGTCCGGCCGCAGGCGGACCAGAAAGAGATCCCGGCGCACCGGCTGCACCTGCCAGCGCCCCTCCAGATAGAGGCGGCTCCGGAGCTCGGAGCGCAGCTGCGGGTCGGCGGTGCCCACCATGAGCACGAGGTCCGGATCCGGCGCCTGGCTGCCGGTAAGCTCGCCGGCCGTTCCGGCAGCGGTGGCGGACCGGGCCAGGGAGAAGCCCGGCATCGGCACGGGCTGCATCGGCACGGGCACGACGCCGACCACCGGTCGGGGCCGGGGACCTCCGGCGTCACCGGTGCTCGGCCTGGCGGTGGCCAGGCGCTCCTGGGCCGGGATGCCCGGCAGGCTCGGGCTCTGAAGAGCCGACTTCAGGGTCACCACAGCCAGAAGGGCCAGCGCAAAGGCGCCGGCGGTCTGGACCAGAAAGTCACCGGTCCAGGGCTGGGCGGGCCAGGTGACCAGCCGCTGCCACCAGGTGCGGCGGGCCATCCGCGCCCGGATGGCGGGCATGAGGTCGGCGGGCGGGGGTGCCATCTCCAGGCTCGCCAACCAGGCCAGGGTCTGCTGGAAGGCCTGCCAATGCTGCTGGCAGTCGTGACAGGCATCGAGATGGCGGCGGACCACGTCCGCCTCGTGGGTGGGCAGCTCCTGGTCCAAGATGGCGGAGAACCTTTCCTGAATCTCGTCGCAGCGCATGGTCAACAGCACACCTTCCCGGCCGGCGGGCTCCCGGCTACATGAATCGTTTCAGCCGGTCTTTCAGGGCCAGCCGTGCCCGGTTGAGCTTGGATTTCACGGTGCCCAGGGGCAAGCCGAGGACCGTGCTGATCTCGTCGTACGCCAGACCCTGGATGTCCCGCAGGAGCAGGATCTCCTTGTCGGCCTCGTTCATGGCCGCAATGGCGTCCAGGACCAGGGCGCGCAGCCGCTGCCGTTCCAGGAGCCGCTCCGGCGAGTCGCCGTGGGCCAGGGTCAGGGGCCGCTCCGGGTCGTCGATGGGCACCGAGTCGTAGAAGCCCCGGCGCCGCAGCTGCCGATAGCGGTTCCGGCAGTGGTTGACCCCCAGCTGATAGAGCCAGGCGGCGAACTTGCTGTCATCCTTCAGGGTGTCCAGGGTCCGGAAGGCGCTGACGAAGATGTCCTGGCTGATGTCCCGGGCCTCCTCGTCGTGCTTGAGGTAGCCCAACGCCAGGTTGTAGATCCGGGTTTGGAACAGGAGCACCAGACGCTCGAAGGCGGCCTGGTCACCGGCTCGGGCCGCAGCCACCAGGGCGGCGATCTCCTCCCGCTCGGGCAGGGCGGGCCGCACCGCCAGGGACACTACAGCGACAAGACAACCTGTCAGAAGGAAAAGTTCCATCGCCGGCCAGGGGAGGAAGAGGAGAGGCAGCAGCGGCAACCGGTGCGGCCCGCCCTCTGGTGCCGGGAATGGGTCGACAACCGGCCAGGGCGTTGGCCAGTCACTGACTTAACCACAAGAAGGGGGCTGAAAACAACAGGTTCCTGTGGCAGGCCCCCCCGAGCCCCTGGGAGGGCGGCTTTATTGCTCGTTGACAGTCCCGGCCCGGGCGGGTATAGATGTTCACTCTTTGAACGCCACGCCTATGGAAAAGGAAGCCCGCACCACCCTGCAGATCCTGGAGATCCTGGAGGCAGACGACCGGGTCAGCCAGCGGGAGCTGGCCCGCCGGCTGTCCGTGTCGCTGGGTCTCGTGAACCAGTTCATGAAGCGGCTGCTCCGGAAGGGCTACTTCAAGATCACCACCCTGCCGGCCAACCGGGTGCGCTACCTTCTCACCCCCAAGGGTCTGGCGGAAAAGGGCCGGCTGACCGCCGACTATCTGCGCTACTCCTTGCAGTTCTTTGCCCAGGCCCGGGGACTGATCCGCGATTCCCTGGCCGCCATGGAGGCGGCAGGGGTGGAGCATTGCATCCTCGCCGGCACCGGCGAGGTGGCGGAGCTGGTCTACCTCTTTCTGCAGGAGACCAGGATCATCCTGGTGGGGGTGGTGGATGACACGGCCAGCGGCAGCAGCTTCTATGGCCGGCCGGTGCGGCCCCTGGCCGAGCTGGGTACGCTGCCGGACGGGGCGGTGCTGGTGGCAAGCCTGGACGGCCGCGCCACCTGGCGCCAGCAGCTGGCTGCGGCCAGCCAGCGGTCGCGGCCGGTGTATTTCCTGATGCGGGGGGACAGCACGGTGGGAGAACAGGACCGGCATGGCCACCACGAACCGGCGGCGTGACATCCTGCGCTGGCTGCTCCTGGCGGTGGCCGCCAGCCAGTTGCTGGTGCTGGCGGTGATTCTCTTTGCACCCGGCCACGGCTTCGATGTCAACGTGGCTGGCCTGCGCCTGAAGGCGCACCGTCCCACCCAGCCGGCCCTCATCCTGGCCGTGGCCATGACCCTGCGCTGGCTGCTGGCCATGGGGGCAAAGGAGGTGGCCCTGGTCCTCGGTTCTGTGGTCTTCTCCCTGGGCCTGGCCGAGGCGGGCTTGCGGATCGTCGATCTGCCGGTGGCCCGCTCGCCGGAGCTGGCCGCCTGGCGGCAGCCGTCGCCGACCCTGGGCTACGGGCTGATCCCGGGCCAGGACGGCCGGGGCTATCTCGGCACCCATATTACCGTCAACGCCAGTGGCCTTCGGGACCACGAGCGGCCCCTGGCCAAGCCGCCCGGGCAGGTGCGGATTCTTGCCATCGGCGATTCTTTCACCTTCGGCTACGGCCTGCCGGCGGACCAGACCCTGAGCAGCATGCTGGAGCAGCTCCTGGCCGCCAACGGCCATGACGCGGATGTCATCAACGCCGGGGTTCCAGGATACAGCTTCTTCCATGCCGCCACCTTTGTCACCACCCAGGGTCTGGCCTATGATCCGGACCTGGTGGTCTACTTCTTTTATTATGATGACATCCAGTACCCCCACACCAGCGCCGATATCGCGGCCCAGTTTGCGGAGATGAAGCGGCTGGACGCCGAGGATCCGGCCCGGTCGCCATCGGGCTTCCGGCCCTTCCTGGGGAATCTGGCCGGCAACGCCCTGTCGGTGGCCAACAACTGGCTGCGTCCCTTCTTGGCCTCGGACTGGGTGCGCAATGTCGAGGCGCGCCGCGACCATGTGGAGCGGTACATGGCCGAGCTGGCCCAGGACAGAAACATCGCCGCCTTCCAGCGCAACCTGGCGGACCTGGCCAGCCGCCTGCAGGCCGAGGGCCGGGGCTTCCTGCTGGTCATCATCCCGGACAGCGTCGAGCTCCACAACCCCCCGGCCCAGCGGACCAGCCGCATGGCTCTGGATACCTGTGGCCGGCTCGGACTCACCTGTCTGGACATGACGCCTTCTTTCGAGGCAGAGTCTGACGCCAATGCCTTGTATCTGTTCCCCTTCGATGCCCACACCAGCGCTCAGGGCAACACCCGCATCGCCAAGGCTGCCTACGAGGCCATGCAGCCGCTGCTGCCGCCGGCTGGACTGGGACGGCCGGAGTGAGCCCCCTGGCAGCCGTTGATTCCGGGCCGGGGCCGTGGCGGGTCGCGACCAGCGATGGGGCGCTGACTCTGCTCATGCTGGCCATGCCCCTGGGCACGACGCCGATCACGGTGGCCGGCTATGGCGTGGTGGCCGTGGCGGTCCTGGCCGGCGACTGGCGGTCCGGCCGCCTTCGCCAGGCCTGGCCCGTGGTGCTGCCGGTGCTGGGGCTGGTGGCTCTGACCCTCTTGGGCCTGCTGGTGGCCGATGAGCCCCGGACCGGTCTCGACTTTGCCCTTAAGGTCCATTACTGGCTGCCCGGTCTGGCCTTGGCGGTGCTGCCGGTGCGACCGGCGGCCCTGGAGCGGGGCGTCCGCGCCCTGGCCCTGGCCCTGGCGGTCAATGCCGCCGCCGGCCTGGCCCAGTGGCAGGGGCTCTTGCCGGTCAAGCAGGCTGGCGAGCTCACCGGCTTTTCGCGCACCTACCTCACGGTAGGGCCCATGTTGGCCCTGGGGGTAGCCTTGATGGCAAGGATCGCGGTCCGGGAGCCGACCACCCGGTCCTGGGCGTGGCCGGCCGCCGGGCTTTTTGCCTTTCATCTCGGGCTCCTGCCCAGCCGGAGCGGCTACTTGGCCCTGCTGGCGCTGGTACCAGTGGTGCTGTTCTCGGTCTTCGACAGTCACCGGCGCCGTCTGGCGCTGGCAGTGGGGCTGGGGCTCGTGGCGCTGGTCGGGCTCAGCCCCACGGTGCAGGACCGGGTCGGCCGGATGGGAGTGGAGATGGCCAGCTACCTGACTCCGAACCCCCGCGGCCTCTCCGGGGGTGATGTCTTTGCCCAGCGGGATCTGGCCGCCATGCGGCCCATCGAGCAGCGGTTGTACATGTGGGAGGGGGCGTGGCGGATCTTCCGCTCCCATCCCCTCCTGGGAGTCGGCACCGGCGGCTATCGCAGCGCCATGCGCGATCTCATGGGTCCGGCGGGCCCGGTGGTGGACCATCCTCACAGCACCTATTTCTACATGGCCGCTTGCCATGGCCTGGTTGGCCTTGGCGCCCTGGGCTGGCTTTTGGCAGCGCTCGTCGTGCGGGGCTGGCGTCAGCGCCAACAGACCGGCGGCTTCCTGGTGCTGGCCGGTACCGTGCTGTGGATGGTGGTGGGTGTGTCGGACACCGCCATCGCCGGAGCTGACTGGCTGCTCTTTCTGGCCTTTCTGGTGGGGTTGGCAGTGCAGCTGTCGGCAGGCGTCGGGGAGTCATCGATGGGCATCGACAGGAGACTGAGCTCATGTTGAACGGCGCGAACGTCCTGGTTACCGGTGGCACCGGATCCTTCGGCAAGAAGTTCGTCCAGATCGTCTTGGACCGATACAGGCCCAAGAAGCTCATCGTGCTCAGCCGGGACGAGTTGAAACAGTTCGAGATGGCCCAGCGTTGGAGCATGCAGAAGTACCCGTGTCTGAGGTACTTTCTGGGAGACGTTCGGGATCGGCAGCGGCTGCTGCGGGCCTTTCACCATGTCGACTACGTCATCCACGCCGCGGCCATCAAGCAGGTGCCGGCCGCCGAGTACAACCCCAGCGAGTGCATCAAGACGAACATCATGGGCGCCATGAACGTCATCGATGCGGCGCTGGAGAACAATGTCAAGAAGGTGGTAGCCTTGTCCACGGACAAGGCCTCCAATCCTGTCAATCTCTACGGCGCCACCAAGCTGTGCTCCGACAAGCTGTTCACCGCCGCCAACGTCTACCGGGGCTCCGACCATGAGACCGTGTTCAGCGTGGTCCGTTACGGCAATGTTCTTGGCTCCCGGGGCTCCGTGGTGCCCTTTTTCAAGGAGAGAGCGCGGATGGGGGCGCTGCCTATCACCGATCCGCGCATGACCCGCTTTTGGATCACCCTTGATCAGGCGGTCCATTTCGTGCTCCGCACCATGGAGCTGGCCAAAGGCGGCGAGATCTTTGTGCCCCGCATTCCCTCCATGAAGATCACAGACCTGGCCACGGCCATTGCCCCCCAGTGCGAGCAGCGGATCGTCGGCATCAGGCCCGGCGAGAAGCTCCACGAGTCGATGATCAGCGAGGATGATGCCCGTAACACCGTGGAGTTCCGGGAGTGCTATGTCATCCAGGCCGATGCTCGCAAGAGGGAGCAGTTGATGATCGATGGCCAGGGCCGGCCCTGCCCCGAGGGCTTCGAGTACACCTCGGCGAACAATGCACAATGGATGGGCGTCGGAGAGCTTCGCGACCTGATCGAGCAGATCGTGGACGACTACTCCATCGAGGGCTCACGCTGGTCCATGGACGATCTGCCTGCTTGAGGCCCCACGTCTGTACGCCATGACCTCGACCAACAAGCGCCTGTTCATCACCGGCATCAGCGGCCTGCTCGGCAATAACCTGGCCCAGGTGCTGAAGACCGAGTACGAGGTCTCGGGCATCTTCCACGAGCACCCGGTGCTCATGGAGGGTGTCCATTGCCGTTGTTGTGACATCCTGGATGAAGACCTCTTGACCAGGATCGTGGCCGAGGCCTGTCCCGATATCGTCATTCACTGCGCTTCCTGGACCGACATCGACCGGTGCGAGCGGGATCCTGCGGGTGCGGCGATGCGGAACGTCCAGGGGACGCGCAACGTCGTCCGGGCGGCGAGCCAGGTCGCCAGCAAGGTCGTGTACATCTCCAGTGACTCGGTCTATTCCGGCGGCAACGGCAGTTACAGCGAGCTTGATCCGCCCCGGCCCCTCAATTGTTACGGTTCCAGCAAGCTAGCCGGAGAACAGGAGGTGCTCCTGGCCCGGGATCCACTCATTCTGCGCACGAACATCTTTGGATGGAATATTCAGGACAAGGCCAGCCTGGGGGAGTGGGTCATCCGGGCGCTTGCCGCTGGTCGCCGGCTGCACGGCTTCAGCGACGTGCGTTTTTCCAGCATCTACACCATGGTCCTGGCGGAGATCCTGGGCGACGCCCTGACGAAAAACTTGGTCGGGTGCTACAACTGCGCCAGCAGCACCGCGATGACGAAATACGCCTTCATCCGGGAGATCGCCCGTGGTTGTGGCCTCGATGACAGGCTCGTCGAGCCGATCTCGGTGGACGACCATTCGTTTGCCGCCCGGCGCTGCAAGGATCTGTCCTTGTCCGTGGACCGAATAGCCCAGGCGCTGTCTCAGTCGATGCCTACCCTCGAGCATTCCATCGCCCGTTTCTGCCTGGACTGGCACGACGGGGTGGCGGAGCGAATCCGACAGGGACAGGGGTTGAGCGGCAAGCTGATCGCCTATGGCCGACAGTCCATCAATGCCCAGGACATCGCATCGGTGGTTGAGGTTTTTTCCTCTACCCACCTCACCCAAGGGCGCAAGATCCCGGAGCTGGAAGCGACTCTGTGTGGCCGAGTCGGGGCCCGGCACGCCGTGGCGGTCAGCTCGGGAACTGCGGCCTTGCACCTCGCCTGCCTGGCAGCTGGAGTGGGGCCAGGGGATGAGGTGGTCACCTCGCCAATCACTTTCGTTGCCTCGGCCAACTGCGCGGCATACTGCGGCGCCCGCCCGGTCTTCGCTGACATCGATCCCCGGACCTACAATCTGGCGCCAGAGCACTTGGCCGCCAGAATCAGCGAAAAGACCAGGGCGGTGATCCCGGTCCATTTTGCGGGCCAGAGCTGCGACATGGCAGCCATTCGCCAGGTGGTGGCCGAGGCCGAGGCGAGGCTCAACCGCCGGATCATGATCATCGAGGATGCCTGCCATGCTCTGGGCTCCCGGTACCGAGACAGCGAGGTCGGATCCTGCCGCTACTCGGACATGGCCGTGATGAGCTTCCACCCGGTCAAGCACATCACTACCGGAGAGGGTGGGGTGGTCTATACCAATGACGACCTTCTCCGGAACGCCCTAGCCAGGCTACGTTCCCATGGCATCACCAACACGCCTGGGGAGCTTTTGAACCGTACGGATGCCTTTCCCGGGGGTGGCATCAGCCGGGGGGACATGAACCCATGGTATTACGAGCAGCAGATGTTGGGCTTCAATTACCGGATCACAGACCTGCAATGTGCCCTCGGCTGCTCGCAGCTGTCTCGACTCGAGTCCTTCCGGAAGCGACGCCGGCAGCTGGTCGATTTCTATAACCAGAGCTTTCAGGGTGTGCCGCATCTGCTCCGGCCCTTCGAGGCCGAGACCTGTGATTCGAATTTTCATCTCTACGTCCTGCTGTTTGATTTTGTCCGCATCGGCCTTGACCGGCGTCAGGTCATCCTGTCCCTCCGGCACCGGGGCATCCAGACCCAGGTCCATTACATTCCGGTACACACCCAGCCCTACTATCGCCAAACCTTCGGGACTGCCTGGGGGGATTGCCCGGAGGCCGAGCAATACTACCGGCAGTGCCTGTCCATCCCCCTGTATCCAGCCATGACCGATGAAGACGCTCGCAAGGTGGTGCGGGAGATCACCACCCTTGTCACCCGAGGCAGGTAGCAGCCCTGCCCAAGCCCTTTTCTGGAGCGGAATATGGTACAGATTGGCAAGAAGGTGATCGGCGATGGCCAGCCCTGTTTCATCACCTTCGAGGCTGGGGCGACCCATGACGGGGTGGAGGCGGCGAAGAGGCTGGCCAGCCTGGCCGCCATGGCCGGCGGCGATGCTGTCAAATTCCAGATCCTGGATCCGGATCGCCTGGTTGCTGACAAGAAGCAGCTCTTCACCTATGAAGTGATGGCGGACCGCAAGACCGGCAGAACCGTGCAGAAGAGCGAGCCTCTGTACGACATCCTGCGTCGGCGGACCCTCAGCCACCAGGAATGGCGCCAGGTGAAGAGCCATTGCGACTCCCTGGGCCTGGCCTTCTTCGCCACCGTCAGCTTCGCGGATGAGATCACCCTTCTGGCGGAGCTGGGCTGCGACTCCATCAAGATTGCCTCCGCCGACGTCAACCATTGGCCCCTCATCCGGGAAGCGGCCGGGACCGGGATGTGTGTGCAGCTCGATACCGGTCATGCCACCATCGGCGAGGTGGAGGCGGCGGTGGACGTGGTCCGCTCCCAGGGCAACGAGAAGATCATCATTCACAACTGTCCGTCCGGGTATCCGGCCCGGCTGGCGAGCATCAACCTGCGCCTCATTCCCACTCTGAAGCGCATATTTTCGTATCCGGTGGCCTTTTCCGACCACACCCCGGGCTGGCACATGGACGTGGCCGCCGTTGCCCTCGGCGCTAACATGGTGGAAAAGACCATCACCGAGGATCGCTCCACAGCCAGCGTCGAGCACCTGTTTTCCCTGGAACCGCACGAGATGCACGCCTTCGTCGAGACGATCCGGGAGGTCGAGATTGGCCTGGGCAGCTGCCGGCGAATCCTGCATCCCGAGGAGCGCGCACGGCGCAAGATGATCCGCCGCAGCATCTACCTGCGGAATCCGGTCCGCCAAGGCCAGCCGTTGACGGAGCAGGAGGTGGATTTCCGGCGGCCCGGCCTGGGCATCACCCCGGACCGTTTCGACAGCCTGGCCGGGTTGCGCTTCCGCCGCGACCTTCCGGCCGGCCACCTTCTGACCCTCGCCGACCTGGAATGAGCGCCATGGAGATGCTGGCGGTTATCCCCGCCCGGGGCGGGTCCAAGCGTCTGCCCCGAAAGAACATCCTCCCGTTCCGCGGCCGGCCGGTCATGGCCTACACCATCGCCGCAGCGCTGGAGGCCGGGTGTTTCCGGAAGGTGCTGGTTTCCACCGAGGATGATGAGATCGCCGCAGTCGGTCGCCAGTATGGCGCCGAGGTGGCCAGGCGGCCGTGGGCGCTCGCCTCGGACACGGCGCGGGTGGTGGATGTCTGCCGCCAGGTGTTGGACGAGGAGAGACGGGCAGGCCGGCGGTACGATGTGCTGTGCTGCCTGTACGCCACCGCCCCCTTGCGCACCGCCCCCGACATCCTGGCCACCGCAGGCCTCTTGATGGAAGGGGAGTGCGAATTCGCCATGGCGGTGACCAGGTACTCGTTCCCGCCGGCCCAGGCCCTGCGGCCGGACAATGCCGGCATCCTGAATCCCGTGTGGCCGGAGCTGGTCCACCAGCAGAGCCAGAACCTGGGGACGTTCCTGGTGGACAACGGCAGCACCTACGCCGTCTTGGTACCCGCTTTTCTGGAGACCGGCACCTTCTACGGCCCCACCCTCAAGGGCCATGTCATGCCCCGCCTCCGGTCGGTGGATATCGACGACGAGGAGGATTTCCAACTGGCCCTGCTTCTGGCGGGACAAGGAGGCTCATGAAGGTCCTGGTGATCGGCTGCGGCTCCATCGGCCGGCGGCATGCCATGAATGCGGCCCGGCTGGCGGCAACAGCGGTGGTGGATAGCGATAGCGGCCTGGCGGCCAGGGTCGCTGCCGAGACCGGTGCCCGCCATTTCGACCGCATCGAGGACGCCCTGGCCTGGGGGCCGGACCGGGTGGTGGTGGCCGTGCCCAACGACCTCCACGTTCCCCTGGCCAGGCGGACGGTGCAAGCGGGCGCCGACGTGCTCATCGAAAAGCCCATCGCCCACGCC